>JASFEC010000240.1:0-3680 GCA_050125045.1 Gammaproteobacteria bacterium
GCGCCATGGGCAAGTCGGCCCAGGTCCCGCTGCATGTGTGGCTGCCCGACTCCATGGAGGGTCCGACCCCGATCTCGGCCCTGATTCATGCGGCGACCATGGTGACGGCCGGCATCTTCATGGTGGCGCGCATGTCGCCGCTGTTCGAGCTTTCCACCACCGCCCTGTCCGTGGTGCTGGTGATCGGAGCCACCACGGCCTTCTTCATGGGCCTGCTCGGGCTGGTACAGAACGACATCAAGCGCGTCGTGGCGTATTCGACGCTGTCCCAGCTCGGCTACATGACCGTGGCCCTCGGCGCCTCGGCCTATGCCGCCGGTATTTTTCATCTCGCCACCCATGCCTTCTTCAAGGCGCTCCTGTTCCTCGCCGCCGGCAGCGTGATCATTGCCATGCACCACGAGCAGGACATCCGTCGGATGGGTGGGCTGCGGCGGTACATGCCGGTGACCTACTGGACCGCGCTGCTGGGCTCGCTGGCCCTGATCGGCTTCCCGGGCTTTTCCGGCTTTTTCTCCAAGGACGCCATCATCGAGGCTGTGCATCACGCCGAGCTCCCGGGCGCCGGCTATGCCTATGCCTGCGTGCTGGCGGGCGTGTTCGTCACGGCGCTCTACAGCTTCCGGATGTTCTTCCTGGTCTTCCACGGCCCGGAGCGCTTCGACGACCACACGCGGAGCCACCTGCACGAGACGCCGCTCGTCGTCACCGGTCCCCTCGTCGCCCTGGCGGTGCCCTCGGTCATAGTCGGCGGGCTGGCGATGGAGGCCGTCTTGTTTGGTGGTTTCTTCGGTGACGCTATTTTCGTGTTGCCGGGCCAGGACACCCTCCGCGCCCTGGCGGCAACAGCAGGAACTGCGACGGCCATGCTCGCCCACAGCCTCGTCACGCCGACACTCTGGCTGGCTCTGGCCGGCCTGGCGACGGCCTGGTTCCTGTACCTCAGGCGTCCGGATCTGCCCGGGAGAATCGCCGCACGCCTTGCCGCGCCGAGGCAGCTGCTCGAGCAAAAGTACTATTTCGACGCGCTCAACGAGCAGCTGCTGGCACCGCTGGCGCGTGGGCTCGGCGGCCTGCTCTGGCGCAAGGGTGACACGGCGCTGATCGATGGCGCGCTGGTGAACGGGTCAGCGCGGCTCGTGGGCTGGCTCGCCGGCGCGGTGCGGCGCGTGCAGAGCGGCTATCTCTATCACTATGCCTTCGGCATGTTCATCGGCCTGGCGCTGATCCTCGCCTGGCTGGTGCTCGGCGTGGCGCGGGGGTAGGGCATGGGCGCTGATTTCCCCCTCCTCAGTCTGCTGATCTGGGTGCCGATCCTGGGCGGCGTGGCCGTGCTTGCTATCGGGGATACCCGGGCGGCCCTGGCGCGCATGGTGGCGCTCGGCGTCGCACTTCTCGCTTTCCTTGCCAGCCTGCCCCTGTGGTCGGGCTTCGACCGCGGCACCACGGCCATGCAGTTCATCGAGCGGGCGCCGTGGATCCCGGCGTTCGACGCCTGGTACCACCTGGGCGTGGACGGCATCTCGATGCCCCTCATTTTGCTGACGACCTTCATCACGGTGCTGGTGGTGATTGCGGGCTGGGAAGTCATTCGCAGCCGGCCGGCCCAGTACATGGCCTCTTTCCTCATCCTCGAGGGGGTGATGATCGGGGTCTTCGCCGCGGTCGACGCGCTGTTGTTCTACGTGTTCTGGGAAGCGATGCTGATCCCGATGTTCATCATCATCGGGGTCTGGGGCGGGCCGCGCCGCGTCTACGCGACCCTGAAGTTCTTCCTCTACACGTTCCTGGGCTCGGTCTTCATGCTGGTGGCGCTCATCTACCTGCGCCTGGAGACCGGCAGCTACGACATCCTCGCCATGCATCAACAGCCGCTGGGGATGACGGCCCAGACGCTGCTGTTCCTGGCTTTCCTGGCGGCCTTCGCCGTGAAGGTGCCGATGTGGCCGGTGCACACCTGGTTGCCGGACGCCCACGTGGAGGCGCCGACCGGCGGCTCGGTGATCCTGGCCGCCATCATGCTGAAGATGGGCGGCTACGGCTTTCTGCGCTTCAGCCTGCCCATCACCCCGGACGCGTCTGCGTCGCTCGACTGGCTGCTGATTGGCCTGTCGCTGGTGGCTATTGTCTACATCGGCTTCGTGGCACTGGTGCAGCAGGACATGAAGAAGCTGATCGCCTACTCGTCGATCGCCCACATGGGCTTCGTGACCCTGGGATTCTTCCTCGCCTGGCGCATCATCGCGAATACCGGTGGGATGGACGGCATTGTCATGGGCCTGCAGGGCGGCATGGTGCAGATGATCTCCCACGGCCTGATTTCCGGCGCCATGTTCCTTTGCGTCGGCGTGCTCTACGACCGACTCCACAGCCGCGAGATCTCGGCCTACGGTGGCGTCGCGAACACCATGCCGGTCTTCGCCGCGTTCATGGTGCTGTTCGCCATGGCTAACGCGGGCCTGCCCGGCACCTCCGGCTTCGTCGGCGAGTTCCTGGTGATCCTGGCGAGCTTCAAGGCCAGCTTCTGGTACGCCTTCCTCGCCGGCACGACCCTGGTGCTTGGCGCCGCGTACACGCTTTGGATGGTCAAGCGCGTGCTTTACGGCGAGGTCGCCAACGAGGGCGTGGCGGCATTGACGGACATCGGCCGCCGGGAGTTCCTCGTGCTCGCAGTGCTGGCGCTGGCCGTCCTGCTGCTCGGCCTGTGGCCGGCGCCGCTCATTGACGTCATGGCGACGACCCTCGAGGGCCTTGCCGATCACGTGGTGCAGTCCAAGCTATGAATGCCCTGACCCAGTTTGCGCCCGCCAGCGCCGAGATCTTCCTGACCTTCGCCGCATGCGTGGTGCTGCTGGTGGACGTGTTCCTGCCCGAGCGCCACCGCGCCTGGAGTTATCTGCTGGCCCTGGCGACCGTGCTGGGCACGGTGCTGGTGCTGGTCGCGACCGCGCCCGAGCAGCCCGTTGTGACGCTGAGCGGCGCTTTCGTGGCGGATCCGCTGTCGCAGTTGCTCAAGCTATTCACCTGCGCCGTGGTGGCCGTGACCTTCCTGTATGCGCGCGACTATCTGAAGGCACGCTCGCTCTTCAGGGGCGAATACTATGTCCTCGGGCTGTTGGCGACGCTGGGCATCTTCGTGATGATCTCGGCGCACAGCATGCTGAGCCTGTACCTGGGGCTCGAGATCATGTCGCTGTCGCTGTATGCCATGGTGGCCTTCAACCGTGAGAGTCCGCTGGCCGCCGAGGCTGCGATGAAGTACTTCATCCTCGGCGCCATTGCGACCGGGTGCTTCCTCTACGGTACCTCGATCCTCTACGGGGTCACGGGCTCGCTGGACCTCGGGGAGATCGCCCGGCGCGCCGTGGAGCTGGACGGGCTCGACGTGCACCTGCTCGTCGCCCTGTCTTTTATCCTGGTCGGCGTTGCCTTCAAGTTCGGCGCAGTGCCGTTTCACATGTGGGTGCCGGACGTCTACCAGGGCGCGATCACCCCAGTGACGCTGTTCATCGGGACGGCAGCCAAGATCGCTTCCCTCGCCATGATCTTCCGCGTGCTCGTGGAAGGGCTGGGCCCGATGCACGCCAGCTGGGCCGACATGCTGGCAGTGCTGGCGCTGCTGTCCATGGCGATCGGGAACGTGGTCGCCATCGCCCAGGACAACATCAAGCGGATGCTCG
>JASFEC010000241.1:0-3673 GCA_050125045.1 Gammaproteobacteria bacterium
GGTCGAACACCGTCGACTCACGGAAGCGCTCGAAACGGCCCAGTGGGAACCAGCCGGCCCAGAGGTTGAAGGAGAACACCGTGGCGAGGCCGACCAGCCAGGCGAGGATGCCGGCGGCGATGGCGGCCCGGCTGCGCTTCAGCCACGCATGTTCCTCGGCCCATGACACCATCGGCTCCAGGATGGCGATCGAGGAGGTCAGGGCCGAGACCAGCACCAGCAGGAAGAACACCGCGCCGAACAGTGCGCCGGCAGGCATCTGGCCGAAGGCGATCGGCAGGGTGACGAAGATCAGGCCGGGACCCTCGGCCGGGTCCAGGGCATTGGCGAACACCAGCGGGAAGATGGCCAGGCCGGACAGCAGCGCGACGAACGTGTCGGCGCCGGCGATGTACACCGCCGAGGAACCAATGCGGGTCTCGCGGTCGAGGTAGGCGCCATAGGTGATGAGCAGGCCCATGGCGACGCTGACCGAGAAGAAGGCCTGGCCGATGGCCTGCAGCACGACGTCCGCGTTGATCTTCGTGAAATCCGCCTGGAACAGGAAAGCCAGGGTGCGCTCCAGGTCGCCCTCGATGGCGGCGTACAGGACCAGCGCCACGAGCATCAACAGCAGGCTCGGCATCAGGAAGCGCACTGCGCGCTCGATGCCGCGCTTCAGGCCCACGGCGACGATGCTCACGGTGATCGACATGAACAGGGCGTGGAGCACTGCCAGGGTTCCGGGCGATCCGAGCAGGGCGGAGAACTCCGCTGCGACTTGGTCGGGCGTGGCACGGTGGAAATGCCCGAGTGCCAGCTTGGGCACGTAGGCCAGCGCCCAGCCCGCGATGACGCTGTAGAAGGAGAGGATCAGGAACACCGCCAGCAGGTTCATCCAGCCGACGAGTCGCCACGCCGGGCTGGCGCCCGCTTCCCGCGCCAGGGCGAGGAAACTGTTCGGCGGGCTCATGCGGCCGCGACGGCCGATCATCAGCTCGGCGACGACAACGGGGATGGCGATCGCCGCGACGGCACCCAGGTAGACCAGCACGAAGGCGGCCCCGCCGTTCACCCCCGCGGTGTAAGGGAACTTCCAGAGGTTGCCGAGACCGACGGCTGCCCCGACGGCTGCCATCAGGAACACGAGCCGGGACGACCAGCCTTCGTGTGGTCCGCGGGCGCCCTGCTGCATGGATGCCTCCCCTCGCTACCGGTGCCAGGCCGGTCTGCGCCGGCTCCGAAGGCCGGATGATAGCGAATACGGGGCTGCATCGCCCCGAGCGAGGCATTACCCTAGTGTCCGCCGGACGTCCCGGCCCCGCTTGCGAGTCCCCGTTGCCGACCCTGTTGCACATCGATTCCAGCCCGCGTCTGGAAGAAAGCGTCACCCGCCGCCTGAGCGCCCATTTCGTCCGGCGCTGGTGCGAGCGCGTGCCCGACGGCCTGGTCATCCGGCGTGACCTCGGCGTGGCGCCGCCGCCGCATCCGGATGCCCTGACGCTGGAGGCGGTGACGACGCCCGAGAACGAGCGGAACCAGCGACAACAGGCGGCGGCCGCGCTGGCGGACCGGATGCTGGAGGAGCTGGAGGCTGCCGACGTCGTCCTGATCGGTGCGCCCATGTACAACTTCTCGGTGACCTCTGGCCTGAAGGCGTGGTTCGACCTGGTCAGCCGGCCGGGCCGGACCTTCCGCTACGGCCCGAGCGGCCAGGAGGGCCTGCTCGAGGGGAAGAAAGTGGTGGTGATCACCGCCCGGGGCGGCTTCTATCGCCCGGGAACGCCGGACGCAGCCGGCGACGACCTGCAGGAGAAGCAGATCGATAGCTTCTTTCGCTTCGTGGGACTGGACGATATCCGTTTCGTCCATGCCGAGGGACAGGCGATCGACGCATCGACCGCGGAGGCGGAGCAGGCGCGGGCCCGGGCCGAGATAGACCGCCTGCTGGGCGACTGAGACCGGCTACCAGAACCGGACGCGGCCGGAATCCACGTGGATGAAGTCCGAGTCGCGGTAGTAGCCCACGCCGCCCGCCTTCAACTCCAGCGCTGCCTGCCGCAGCTGCCAGGTATCCACGCCCTGCAGGCGCACGTCGATGGCCTTGCCTTCCATGTGCAGGCTGCGCTTCGCGACGCCGCTGGTGTTGTCGCGCAGCATCTGGTTGGTCTTGGGCGAGCGGTAGGCCGAGATGACTTCGAAGGGACCGCGCCCGCCCGTCACTTGCTCGAGGTGATGCAGGATATCCAGCGTCTTCGGGTCGATGGGATGGCTTTCTCCGGTCCTGAAATCCCGCAGGAAATGGCTGATCTCCGCGAGGGCGTCGGGCAGGTGGACGCCGCCCTCGGCATAGGTGACGCGAAGCTTCTCGCCCGTGTGCGTATGATAGAGGCTGAGTGCGCGCGGCTGCGCGGCGAAAGCCGCGGCGGGCATCATCAACAGCGCGCCGGCGCCGGCGCCGGCGAACACCAGCTTCCGCCGTGCCCGGCCGTGAGCATTCAGCGTTTCTTCACACAGTTCACACATGAGCTTCTCTCCGTCACCGACTCCGTTGGCACTGGCCGGCAGAATAAGTCTTCGCGTCGGGGTCCTGACGCTGGCGGCGATACTCTACCTCGCCCCATGGGTGTCCATGCAAGCGACGCCGTCACAACCTGTGGCAGCTGCCTTGCCCGCCGCCCTGCACCAGCTTGGTGCGACAGGCAGGGTGGCCGGTTGGCCGGTCGCCGACCCGGGACTGATCGAGGCTTTCTATACCGGGCGGGAGTTCCGGCCGGCGTGGGCTTCTCCCCGGCGGGTCGAGGCGCTGCTGAATAGCATCCGCGACAGCGCCCGGCACGGCCTGGATCCCCGCGACTATCAGCTGGCAGCGCTGGAGTCCCTGGCACAGGATCGGCGGGATCCCGCCAGCCGGCTCGCGCTGGAGCTGCTGGCGACCGACGCCGCGGCCCGGCTTGCAGCCCACCTGACATTCGGCAAGGTGGATCCGCAAAAGTTTCATCCGAGCTGGAACTTCAATCACAGAATCAATGACGTGCAGAGGTTGGAGCTGCTCGGGGAGTTGCTGGCCGCGCCGGACCTCCGCGCCGCCATGGAGCGCCTGGCGCCCCAGAGCGACTACTACCGCGCCCTCCTGTCGCACCTGGCGAACCATCGCGAGCTGGCTGCGCTGGGCGGCTGGCCCCGGGTTCCGGGCGGGCAGTCGCTGCGCCCGGGCATGGTGTCGCCCCGGGTGCCGGTGCTGCGGACGCGCCTGGCAGCCAGCGGCGACCTGCCATCTGACTCCTCATCCGAAGGCCCGGACTTCTTCGATGCGGAACTGGAGGCGGGGGTCCGGCGCTTCCAGGCCCGGCACGGGCTCGAGGTCGACGGCATCGTCGGGCGGCAGACCCTGGCTGCGCTGAACGTCCCGGTGTCAGCGCGCATCGACCAGCTGCGCGTCAACCTGGAGCGCGTGCGGTGGGTGTTTCGCGACCTGGACCCTCGCTTCCTGCTGGTCAACATCGCCCGCTTCCGCGTGCTGCTGCTGGAGGACCGCGCGGTCCGCTGGAGCACCCGGGCGGTGGTCGGGCGGCCATTCCGCCAGACACCGGTATTCCGAGCCACCATGACCCACATGGAGCTCAATCCGACCTGGACGGTCCCGCCCACCATCCTGGAGGAAGACCTGATACCCGATCTCCGGCGCGACCCG
>JASFEC010000242.1:0-3645 GCA_050125045.1 Gammaproteobacteria bacterium
CAGGTGACGGTGATAGAGCGAAAGATAAGTGAAGCGCGCTATCCGTCCCTCCACCATCACCCCGCCCCCGAGGAAGGAGAACACGTTGCCGACGGTGTGGAACTTGGAGAGGTTCACCAGCGAGCCGAGGTCCTTGTAGATGTAGGTCTTGCGCGGTTCCTTGCCCTTCATCATGAGCATGATGTTGGCGGCAACCAGGTGGCCGAGCTGGCGCGCCGCCTGGCCCCTTGGCGGGACCCAGGACCCGTCCGGCTGCGGGCAGGCGCAGCAGTCGCCGATGGCGAAGATGGCATCGTCCCGGGTCGTCTGGCCGGTGGGCTTCACGACCAGCTGGTTGATGTGATTGGTCTCCAGGCCGCCGATGTCCTCGAGGAAGTTGGCGCCGCGGATGCCCGCCGACCAGATGACGATGTCGGCCGGGATGAAATAGCCGCCCTGGAAGGTCAGGCCCTGCTCGGTGACCTCGACCACGCGCGTGTTGGTGAAGACCTGCACGCCGATCCTTTCGAGCTCGCGCGCCACGGCCTTCGAGATGGCTTCCTGGCTGACCTTGGGCAGGATCCGCTTGTCGGCCTCCACCAGGGTCACGTCCAGCAGCGAGCTGTCGATCTTGTAGCCGTAGCCGCGCAGCTGGTCGACGGCGTGGTGCATCTCGGCCGCCATCTCGGTCCCCGTGGCCCCCGCGCCGACGATGGCGACCTTGATCCGTTCCTCGAGCTGCTCGTGGCTGGCGTAGCGCAGGAAGCGGTTGAGCAGGATCTTGCGGATCCCCATCGCCTGGTCCGTGTCGTCCAGGAACAGGCAGCGGCGCTTAACGCCCGGGATGCCGAAATCGTTGGCGATGCTGCCCACCGCCACCACCAGGTAGTCGAAGTCGAGGCGCCGGGCCGGCAGCAGCTCCTCGCCCTCGTCGCGAATGGGCGCGAGGACCACCTGGCGGCGCTCCCGGTCGATATCCACCAGGCTGCCCTGCTGGAAGTGGTAGCCGTTGGCCGCCGCGTGGCCGCGGAAGCTCAGGGCGTCGATGCCCACGTCGAGCGCGCCGGTGGCGACCTCATGGAGCAGCGGCTTCCAGACGTGGCTCTCGACCCGGTCGATCAGCGTCACGTGGGCCTGGCCTTTGCGCCCGAGCTTGCGGCCCAGCCGGGTGGCGCAACTCATGCCGCCCGCGCCGCCGCCGACAATGACGATTTTCTTCATGGACACCGCTCGCGAGGACAACCACGGGGCATGCAACAATTATAGTGCGGCGCAGCATCCTTCGCAGCCCGGATAATCCAGCGATGGGCCCCGGGGGCCGCCCGGCACGGGGGCCAGGATCGGTTACGGCGGGCCGGAGCGGCCACTGAACCGGCAGACAGGCCGCTTATTAGGGCGCCTGCAGCAACAATTATTTGGCTCGCCGATTAAGCCGGAAATATTTCCGCGGATTAACCAAAAACACCCGCTGTCCAGGCGGCGTTAAAACCCTATTATTGCGATCGGTTTGCGCAGGTGATATTTTTACCGCGCCTTATGACATTTAATTTTGTTAATACTCTCGGATAAATATTCCTGATAAGTGTTGGGGTGATAAATTGAAGACTTCGCAAAAATTAAAAGAACTGCGGGCCAAGGAGGCGAGGCTGGCGAAACTCACGGAGGAGCTTAAGGCGCTGGAAAGCGACAAAGAACTGAAGACCGACCTGAAGCTGCGCGAAGAGGTCGAGGCGCTGCTGGAGAAGTACAAGCGCTCCCCGTCGGTGCTGGCCGAGCTGTTCGACCTGAAGGGCGGGCGTCGCGCGGGCAAAGGTGCCGGGCGCGGCCGTGGCCGGGCAGCGGGCGCCGGACCGGGCCGGAAACGCCGGCGGCGGAAGCTGAAGATTTATACCAATCCGCACACTGGCGAAGTGATCAAGACTCGCGGCGCCAACCACAATATTCTCAAGGCGTGGAAAGCGGAACACGGTCCGGAGACCGTGGAAAGCTGGGTCAAGACCGAGGACTGAATATCTCGTAACCGCGCGCAGGGTTCACGGCGGTTTGTTAATTTAATCCGCTGCGTTCTCTGCCGCCGAGATTGACCGTGATATTTATTTCTTTTTCTGGGCTTCGATCCAGCTTTGCATCCGCGCCTCCAGCGCCGACAGCGGCATGCCGCCCTCGCCCAGCAGGTGGTCGTGGAACCCCCGGATATCGAAATCCGGCCCCAGGGCGACCTCGGCCTCGGAACGCAGCCGGCGGATGAGCAGCTCGCCGGTCTTGTAGGCCAGGGCCTGGCCCGGCCAGGCAATGTAGCGCGCCACCTCGGTCCGGACGTTGTGGGGCGCCAGCGCCGAGTTCTCGAGCAGGCAGGCCTCGGCCTGCTCGACGCTCCACCCGTACCAGTGAATGCCGGTGTCCACCACCAGCCGGCAGGCGCGCCACATCTCGAAGGTCAGGCGGCCGAAGTGCTCGTAGGGCGTGGTGTAGATCCCCATGTCGATCGCCAGGAACTCGGTATACAGCCCCCAGCCCTCGCCATAGGCCGTGATGTAGCTGCGACGGCGGAACTCGGGCACACCCTCGAGTTCCTGCGCGACGGCGAACTGGTGGTGATGGCCCGGCACCCCCTCGTGCACCGTCAGCGCCGGCAGCTCGTACAGCGGCCGCTGGTCCAGCGCGTAGGTGTTCACCATGTAGCCGCCGGCCACGCCGCCCTCCAGGTCGCCCGGCCAGTAGCGGCCGGTGGTGTAGTTCGGCGCCATCGACGCCGGGACCGGCCGCACGCCGTAGGGCAGGCGCGGCAGGTTGCGGAAGAAGCGCGGCATCTGGTCGTCGGCCCGCTTGGCGATCCAGGCCGCCCGCATCAGCAACTCTTCTTCGCTCTGCGCATAGAACTGCGGGTCGGTGCGCAGGAAACTCAGGAACTCGGCGAAGCTGCCCTCGAACTCCGTCTGCTCGATCACCCGCTCCATCTCGGAACGGATACGCGCCACCTCGGCCAGCCCCACCTCGTGGACCTGCTCGGGCGTCATGTCGCGGGTGGTGTGGTAACGCACCAGCTCGCGGTAGTAGTCCCGCCCCCCGGGCACGTCGAAGATCCCCAGGGTCTCCCGCGCCCCGGGCAGGTACTCGTCGCGGAAGAAAGCGAGCAGGTCGCGGTAGGCCGGCAGGGCTCGTTGCTCGATCGCGGCCAGGGCCTCGCGCTGCAGGCGGGTCCGCTCCGCCTCGGGCAACTGCTCAGGCAGGCCCTGCAGCGGCGTGTAGAGCATGCTGTCCTCTGCCGGCGTGCTCGCCAGCGCCTCGATCTGCCCCACCACGCCGGGCAGGATGTAAGCCGGCTGCACGACGCCGGTCTCCAGACCGCGCCGGAGCCATGCCACCTGCTGCTCGAAATACGTCGGGAGGCCCTCGATCCGCCGGATCCAGGCCTCGGCCTCTGCCACCGAGCGCAGCCGGGTGGAAAGCGCCAGCGAGCCCGGGACGGAGAAAAAGCCGCTGTCGTTGGTGAAGGAGAGGCGCTCGGGCTCGTAGACCGCCAGTGTCACCGCGGAACGCAGGAGGTAGTCCAGCACCGCGTGGCTGACCCGCTGCCGGTCTTCCAGAGCTTCGGGGCCGATGGCCTCGAGCCGCGCCAGGAATTCGCGGTTGGCGGCGTTGCGCGCGGCCACGGCCTCAAACGAG
>JASFEC010000243.1:0-3597 GCA_050125045.1 Gammaproteobacteria bacterium
CCAGAGGCCGCGGCGTGGCGGCGCTGGGCCGATCGGATCGGGGCGATCGCGCCGTACATGGTGACCGACACGGTCGGCGTGAATCCGGCGCCCAACCTGACCATGGCCCTGATGGCCTATCGCGACCCGAACACGCTCGCTTGGCATGGCGTGGCGCAGCTCGAGCCGCCGCCTCGCGAGCCGCTGCCGACGGCGGTGCCGCCCTGGTGGCGAATGCAGAAGAAACACGCGATGTTTTACCACGGCGGGGGCCGCGGTGATCACGTGCACTACATGATGCTCAAGTCGCTCGTGTGCACGGACGAAGTCGCCGAGGCGCGCGAGATAGACCGCTGGTTCACACATGTGCGCGCCTTTATCAGCAGCCTGGAGCCCCCGGACTGGCCCTTCGGGCTCGACCCGGCGCTAGCGGCGGAAGGAGAGGGCGTATTCGAGCGCCAGTGTGCCGCCTGTCACGGCACCTACGGCGAGCAGGAGACTTACCCGAACCTGGTCGTGGGGCTGGCCGAAATCGGCACCGACCCGGCCTATGCCCTGCAGGCGGTCGAGGCCGAGCGCTTCATCCGCTGGTTCAACGGCTCGTTCTACGGCAAGGGTGCACGGGCGATGCCCGCACCCGGTTATGTCGCGCCGCCGCTGGACGGCGTCTGGGCCACTGCGCCCTACCTGCACAACGACTCGGTGCCGAGCCTGGCGGCGCTGCTCGACAGCAGCCTGCGTCCCACCTACTGGCGGCACCGCGTCGAGGCGCGGGAGTACGACACGGCAGCGCTGGGGTGGGCCTACGACACGCTCGCGCACGGCAAGGAGGGCGCCGCCGACCCGGATGCGGCGCGCTTCATCTACGACACCACCCGGCGTGGCTACGGCAACGGCGGCCACAAATTCGGCGACGTGCTGACGGAGCAGGAGCGGGCTGCGCTGCTGGAGTACCTCAAGACCTTGTGAGGCCTCAGGGCGTGATGCTCCGCCGTCGCAACAGCAATTTCTCCAGCTCCACCAGCGGGGCCACGGTGGCGGCGACGAGGACCAGGGGAAGCCAGTCCGCCGGCGCCAGCGGCGCCGTGCCGAAGAGGGCATTGGAGATCGGCAGGTAGGTGAAGCCGAGCTGGAACAGCATAACGACGGCGACCGCGCCGACCGCGACCCGGTTGCCGAACAGGCCGTTGCGGTTGAGGGTCGGCGCCAGCAGATGGCGCACCGTCAGCAGATAGAAAGCCTCGAACAGCACCAGCGTGTTCACCGCCATGGTGCGCGCCGTCTCGATCTCGTGGCCCGCGTTGCGGGCCGCCACGAACAGACCGAAGGTGCCGGTGACGACGATCAGCGACACGAAGGTTATGCGCCAGGTAACGAAGCGGCCGAGGAGCGGCTCGTCGGGCCGCCGTGGCGGGCGCTGCATGATGTCACGCTCAGGCGGCTCGAATGCCAGCGCCAGCGCCAGCGTGACCGCGGTGATCATGTTCACCCAGAGGATCTGCAGCGGCGTGATCGGCAGCGCCCGGCCCAGCGCGATCGCGAGGATGATCATCAGCGCTTCCGCCGCATTGGTCGGGAGGATGAACAGGATCGCCTTGCGGATGTTGTCGTAGACCGTCCGCCCCTCCTCCACGGCGCTTTCGATGGAGGCGAAGTTGTCGTCGGAGAGCACCATCTCGGCAGCCTGGCGCGACACCTCCGTGCCGCCCCTGCCCATGGCGACGCCGACGTTGGCCCGCTTCAGCGCCGGCGCGTCGTTGACCCCGTCGCCCGTCATGGCGACCACGCGGCCCGTCGACTGCAGGGCCTCCACCAGCCTCAGCTTGTGCTCGGGGCTGGCGCGGGCGAACACGTTCGCTTCCGCTGCCACGTCGCGCAGCTCGGCGTCACTGAGCCGCTGCAGGTCCGCCCCCAGCACGGCACGGCGACCGTCGCCGATCCCCATTGCGGCAGCGACCGCGCGCGCCGTGCGCAAGTGATCGCCGGTGATCATCTTGACCTGGATGCCCGCATCGCGGCACTGCTGCACGGCGATGATCGCTTCCTCGCGCGGCGGATCGATCAGGCCTGCGAGGCCGAGCAGCGTCAGTCCGGACTCGACGTCGGCGCGCCTCAGTTCCGGGCCGCAGCCCGGCCCCGGGGTGCGGGTGGCGAGCGCCAGCACGCGCAGGCCGTCGTCGGCCAGCACCGCGGCGCGCTCCAGCCATTCCTCGGCATGGCATTCAGTGATGCCGTCCGTGGTGGCGACGTGGTTGCACATCTCGAGGACCCGCTCGGGCGCGCCTTTGACGAAGATTGCGCGGTGACCCTCGTGGTCGTGGTGCAGGGTCGCCATGTAGCGCCGCTCGGACTCGAAGGGGATGGTGTCGTCGCGCGGCAGCAGATCGCGCAGGCCGGCCGGGTCCAGGCCGGGCTTCATCGCCAGCGTCAGCAGCGCCCCCTCGGTGGGATCGCCGTCCAGCTTCAGGCCGCCGGGCCCCACATGAAACTCCGCGTCGTTGCAGAGGGCCGCGGCGCGGCACAGTTGCATCAGCAGCGGGTCGAGCGTCGGATCAGGTTCTTCTTCGCCGAGCCGCAGCGCGCCGTGGGGGTCGTAGCCGACGCCGGTGACGGCATACTCGCGGCCGGCGAGCGCGACCCGCCCGACGGTCATTTCGTTGCGGGTGAGCGTGCCGGTCTTGTCGGTGCAGATGACGGACACCGAGCCCAGCGTCTCGACGGCCGGCAGCTGCCGGATGATGGCATTGCGCGCCGCCATGCGCTGCACGCCGATTGCCAGGGTGATGGTGATGATTGCCGGCAGCCCCTCCGGGATGGCGGCGACGGCGATCCCGACCGCGGCGAGGAACATGTCCTCCAGCGGGTAGCCGTGCGCCAGCACGCCGAAGGCCAGGGTGCCGAGCGCGACCAGGCCGATGACGAGACTGAGCTTGCGGCCGAAGCGGTCCAGCTGCCGCGTCAGCGGCGTGCTCAGGGTCTGGACGCGAGCGAGCATAGCGCTGATGCGGCCAATCTGGGTCTTGCCACCCGTGGCGACGACCACGCCGGTGCCGGTGCCGGCGGCCACCAGCGTCCCGGACCAGGCCATCGAGGCGCGGTCCCCCAAATTCGCCGTGGGCTGCACGGGGTCGGCGCTCTTCTCCACCGGCACCGACTCGCCGGTGAGGATGGCCTCGTCCACCTGGAGGTTCCGGCAGCGCAGCAGCCGCAGGTCAGCCGGCACCAGGTCGCCGGCCTGCAGCAGCACCACGTCGCCCGGCACGATCTCTTCGGCGGGCACCTCGCTCCGGTGGCCGTCGCGCAGCGCGGTGGCCCGGGGGGAGAGCAACTCCGTGATCGCCTCGAGCGCCCGCTCGGCCTTGCCCTCCTGCAGGAAGCCGATGAGCGCGTTGATCAGCACCACGCCCAGGATCACGGCAGTGTCGGCCCATTCGCCCAGCGAGCCAGTGATGACCGCGGCCGCGAGCAGCACCCAGATCAGCACGTTGTTGCCCTGGTCGAGAAAACGCCGGATCGCGCTGCGGCGGGGCGGCTCCGGCAGGCGGTTCGGGCCTTCGCGGGCGAGTCTCTGCTGCGCCTCCGCAGCCGACAGTCCCTCTGCACTTGCGTCGAGCCGCA
>JASFEC010000244.1:0-3591 GCA_050125045.1 Gammaproteobacteria bacterium
GGTGCAGGCAGAGTTGAAGCCGATCCGTGAGAAAATCGACGAATACACGGCCAACCCCGAGACGGTCGACATCATCCTGGCCGAGGGCCGGGAGCGGGCGCGGGACGCGGCGCGGGAGACGATGGAAGAGGTGCGCGAGGCAATGGGGCTGGAGTACCGATGAGCGAAGAGCGGCTCGACACACCGCAAACAGAGGAACAGGAAGCCGTCCGGCCAACCGAGGGCGGGCCGGGGACCATGGGCGCAGGCCAGGCGGAAATGCCCTTTGCCATCATCGAGGGCGAGCCGATGACGCAGCTCCCGATGGACCTGTACATCCCGCCGCATGCTCTGGAGGTGATTCTCGATGCCTTCGAGGGCCCTCTCGACCTCCTGCTGTACCTGATCAAGCGGCAGAACATCGACATCCTCAATATCCCGATCGCGAAGATCACCCAGCAGTACATGCACTACATCGAGCTGATGCGCGAGCTGCAGCTCGAACTGGCGGCCGAATACCTGGTGATGGCCGCCATGCTGGCCGAGATCAAGTCGCGGATGCTGCTGCCGCGGCCCGCGGCGCAGGAGGACGAGGGCGAGGATCCCCGCGCCGAGCTGGTGCGTCGGCTGCAGGAGTACGAGCGTTACAAGCAGGCGGCGCAGGACGTGGACGACCTGCCGCGGCTCGAGCGCGATGTATTCCAGGCCAGCGCGGAGATGTGCGAGCGCAAGGTGGTCGAGATTCAGCCGGACGTCAGCCTGAGGGAGTTGTTGCTGAGCTTCCAGGAGGTGCTGCTGCGGGCGGACATGTTTGCCCACCATCAGGTGCAGCGGGAGCCGCTGTCGGTGCGCCAGCGTATGTCGGACGTGCTGTCGCGGGTGCAGGGCGGGGAGTTCGTCGATTTCGCGACGCTGTTCAAGCCTGAAGAGGGGCGGATGGGCGTGGTCGTGACCTTCCTTGCGCTTCTCGAGCTGATTCGCGAGAGCGTGCTGGACATCGTCCAGTCGGAGCCGTTTGCCCCTATTCATATCAAGGCCCGCGGCGCTGAGGGGGGCGAGACGTCCCAGCCTGCCGCAGGTGCGTGAAGGACTCGTCATGGAGCAACAGCAACTCAAGAATATCGTCGAGGCAGCCCTGCTGGCCGCCGGCCGCGCCATGAGCATCGAGCAACTGCTGGCGCTCTTCCCGGACAACGAGCGGCCCGAGCGGACCGAGGTTCGCGGCGCCCTGGAAACCTTGCAGGCGGATTACGCGGAGCGCGGCATTCAGCTCAAGGAAGTGGCGAGCGGCTGGCGCATCCAGGTGCGCCCGGAGCTCTCGGACTGGCTCTCGCGCCTCTGGCAGGACCGGCCGGCGCGCTATTCCCGCGCGCTGCTCGAGACCCTGGCACTGATCGCTTATCGCCAGCCGATCACGCGCGGGGAGATCGAGGATATCCGGGGTGTCTCGGTGAGCTCCAACATCATGCGCACGCTGATGGAGCGTGGCTGGGTTCGGCTCGTGGGCCACCGCGACGTGCCGGGCCGTCCAGGCATGTATGCGACGACGCGCGAGTTTCTCGACTACTTCGGGCTGAAGCGGCTGGAGGATCTTCCGCCGCTGGCGGAGATCCGCGATCTCGACAGTATCAACGTGGAACTTGACCTCGGTCTCGCGGAGCCCGTGTCCGAGGCCCCGCAGGAGGAGGCCGCCGAGCATGAAGAAGAGAACCACGCTGAGCCGACGGAAGACGTCGACCGCGCCTGAGCCGGAACCGGTTCGCATCCACAAACTGCTCGCGGACGCCGGTCTCGGCTCCCGGCGCGAAATCGAGCGCTGGATCGAGGAGGGTCGCGTCACGGTGGAGGGCCGGCCGGCCGAGATCGGGGAGCGCCTGACCGGGCGGGAACGCATTGCGATCGACGGGCGCCCGCTGCGCCTTGCCGAGCCCGCGCGGCACCGTTACCTCGCCTACCACAAGCCGGCCGACGAGGTTTGCACGCGGCGCGATCCAGAGGGGCGCAGGACTGTCTTCGATGCCCTGCCGAGGTTGCGGGGGCAGCGGTGGATCGTGGTGGGCCGGCTCGACGTGAGCACGACCGGGCTGCTGCTGTTCACGACCGACGGGACGCTCGCCAACGCGCTGATGCATCCTTCAAGCGAGGTGCTCCGGGAGTATGCCGTGCGCGTGATGGGAGAGCCCGACGAGGAGACCCTGCAGCGCCTTCGCGACGGCGTTGAACTCGAGGACGGCATGGCGGCGTTCGAGTCCGTCACGCCCGCCGGCGGCGAAGGCCGGAACCGCTGGTACCGGGTCACCCTTCGGGAGGGACGCAATCGCGAGGTCAGGCGGCTATGGGAAGCCGTGGGGCTGACGGTCAGTAGGCTGACGCGCGTAGCTTACGGTCCGGTGGCGCTCGAGCGGCAGCTGCGCCGCGGCCGCTTCCGCGATCTGGAACCTGAGGAAGTGCATTCCCTCTACGCCTGCGTCGGGCTCAGCGCACCGCCCCTGCCGGCTCCCGACAAGCGGGCCACCAAACCGAGGCGCAAACGTTTCACGACGCCGCGGAAGAAATGACCGGGGTGCGCCGGGCCGTTACTGGGCGTCGATGCTACGGCCGCTGACGCCGCGGCTGTCCGGCCCCAGCAGGTACAGGTAGACGCCGAGGATTTCCTCCGGGGTCTTGAGGCGGCCGGGATCCTCGGCGGGATACGCGGCCGCGCGCATGGCGGTGCGCGTCGGCCCCGGGTTGACTGCATTGACCCTGATGGCGGGCTTGCTCTCGAGTTCTTCAGCCAGCACCTGGTTGAGGCCCTCGACCCCGAACTTGGAGACCGCGTAGGCCCCCCAGTAGGCCTTGCCGATCCGGCCGACTCCGCTGGAAGTGAAGATCACCGAGGCATCCTCCGAGCGCAGCAGCAGGGGCAGTAGGCAGCGACAAAGAATGAACGGAGCCGTCAGGTTGACGTGCATGACACGCTGCCACTCGGCCACGTCGTGATGCTGGATGGGACTGCGGGAGCCGAGCATGCCCGCGTTGTTCACGAGGCCGTCGAGCCGCCCCCACTGCTCCTCGATGGCCCCGCTGAGGCGGTCGTAATCCTCGCCCTTGGCCCGTGCGAGATCGAGCGGAAAGATGGCAGGTTCCGGGTGCCCCGCGGTGCAGATCTCGTCGTAGAGCGACTCGAGGCGGGCCACGGCCCGGCCATGCAGGACCACGGTGGCGCCGAGGCTGGCAGCCCGCAGGGCGAGCACCCGGCCGATGCCGGCACTGGCTCCGGTGACCAGGATGACGCGATCCTTGAGCAGGTCGGCCCGCGGTTCATAGTCGGTCATGCGTTCAACGTTCATAGGGAATCCCGGGTTCAGGTGCCGGTGCGGCGCGAGCGTCGCGCGGCACGCCAGCAGGTCCAGAGGTTGGCGAGGTCGCCGGGCAAGGCGTCGGGATCAAAACCGGCGCGATGGAGCCGGTCGAGATGTCGTCGGTAGAGAGCGGCGAGCACGAGCCCGGTCCGCTGGCGGGGCCGCTCGGCGCCCGGCAGGAGGGCCTCGGCTTCGTCGAGTGCAAGCCTGGCTTCGCCGGCGAGGCGGTCCAGACAGGCCGCCAGGGCCGGGTCCATGGGCGTCGCCG
>JASFEC010000245.1:0-3563 GCA_050125045.1 Gammaproteobacteria bacterium
TGCCGGTGCCGAAAGTCTCTACCGTAATGGAGGTCGGCTCGGCGACGCCGATGGCGTAGGAGATCTGGATCTCGCAACGCTCGGCCAGGCCGGCGGCCACGATGTTCTTGGCAACCCAGCGCGCGGCATAGGCGGCCGAACGGTCGACCTTGGAGGGGTCCTTGCCCGAGAAGGCCCCGCCGCCGTGGCGCGCCATGCCGCCGTAGGTGTCGACGATGATCTTCCGGCCGGTCAGGCCGCAATCGCCGAGCGGGCCGCCGATGATGAACGACCCGGTGGGGTTGATGTGGAAACGCTTGCAGGAAGCGAGCCATTCCTCCGGGATCACCGGCTGGATGATGACCTCCATCACCGCTTCCTCGAGCTCCTCGCGGCCGATGTCCGGGGCGTGCTGGGTCGAGAGCACGATGGCCTCGACGCCGACCGGCCGGTTGTCCTCGTAACGGAAGGTGATCTGGCTCTTGGCGTCCGGTCGCAGCCAGGGCAGCGTCCCGTTTTTCCTCTCCTCGGACTGCCGCTGCACCAGCTGGTGGGCGTAGTAGATCGGCGCCGGCATCAGCGAATCGGTCTCGTTGGTGGCGTAGCCGAACATCAGTCCCTGGTCTCCGGCGCCCTGCGCGCGCGGGTCGGTCCGGTCCACGCCCTGGGTGATGTTCGGCGACTGCTTGCCGATGGCGTTCAGCACGGCGCAGGTGGCACCGTCGAAGCCGAGCTTCGAGCTGTTGTAACCGATGTCCAGGATGGTCTGGCGCGCCAGGTCCTCGAGGTCCACCCAGGCCTGCGTGGTGACCTCGCCGGCGATGATGGCCATGCCGGTCTTTACCATGGTCTCGACGGCGACCCGCGCCTTCGGGTCCTGCTCGATGATGGCATCGAGCACGGCGTCGGAGATCTGGTCGGCGATCTTGTCCGGGTGACCCTCGGAGACGGATTCCGAGGTGAAGAGATAGTCGTTGGCCATGTGTGGGGTTCCCTCAAGGGGCAGACAAAGTCCGGTAGTATAACGCCAGCGAGGCCGGCGGGCCCCTCCCGGGCCTCCGAGGAGGACGACATGGCACTGACCGAAACTCCCGCCGCCGAGCTCGGCGCCCGGGCGCCCGATTTCCGTCTGCCCGATCCGGCGGGCCGCCGCTGGAGCCTGGCGGACTGCCGCGGCGAGCGCGGCACGGTGGTGATGTTCATCTGCAACCACTGCCCCTACGTCCAGGCGGCGCTCGAACGCATCGTGCGCGACTGCCGGGAACTGGAAGCGCTCGGGGTCCGGAGCGTGGCGATCATGCCGAACGACATCGAGGCGTATCCCCAGGACGGCCCGGAGGCCATGGACCGGCTGACCAGGGAGGCGGGGTTCGGCTTTCCTTACCTGCTCGACGAGACGCAAGAGGTGGCGCGGGCCTTCGGTGCAGTGTGCACGCCCGACTTCTTCGGCTTCGACAGCGCGCTCAGGCTGCGCTATCGCGGGCGCCTGGACGCTTCGACGCCCGGGCGGGACGAGCCGGGCGCCCGGCGGGAGCTGTTCGAGGCCATGCGCCAGGTCGCGGACACGGGTACCGCGCCGGAGCCACAGCTGCCCTCCATGGGCTGTTCGATCAAGTGGCGCGGATGAGCGCAACCAGCTGAATTTAAAATAAATGATGTGCTCCGGCCAGATCGTCGCACTTGCCGCTGGGGCCCGATTGGGCGAACATGCCGAGCTTACCCGCCAGCTGTGTTTTCGGAGCGTAGATGCCCTCGCGTAGAGATCTCGCCAACGCCATCCGCGCGTTGAGCATGGACGCCGTCCAGCAGGCCAATTCGGGCCATCCCGGCATGCCCATGGGCATGGCGGACATTGCCGAAGTGCTGTGGAACGATTTCCTCCGTCATAACCCGGGCAATCCCCGCTGGGCGGATCGAGACCGCTTCGTGCTGTCCAATGGCCATGGCTCGATGCTGCTTTATTCCCTGCTGCATCTCACGGGTTACCCGCTGAGCATCGACGAGATCCGTCATTTCCGGCAGTTTGGTTACCGCACCGCCGGGCACCCGGAGTACGAACCGGACATGGGCGTCGAGACGACCACCGGCCCCCTGGGCCAGGGCCTGGCGAACGCGGTCGGGATGGCCATCGCCGAGCGGGTGCTCGCGGCGCGTTACAACCGTCCCGGCTTCGACGTCGTCGATCACTACACCTGGGTCTTCGCGGGCGACGGCTGCATGATGGAGGGCGTCTCCCACGAGGCCTGCTCGCTGGCCGGGACCCTCGGGCTGGGCAAGCTCGTCGTCTTCTACGACGACAACGGCATTTCCATCGACGGCGAGGTCGGCGGCTGGTTCACCGATGACACGCCGGCGCGTTTCGAGGCCTACGGCTGGCACGTGGTGCCGGGCGTGGACGGCCACGATCCCGAGGCGGTCACTGCGGCCATCGAGGCGGCCCGCGCCGAGACCGGCCGGCCCACCCTGATCTGCTGCCGCACCGTCATCGGCTGGGGTGCGCCCACCATGCAGGGCAGCGAGGCCACCCACGGCGCGGCGCTCGGCGAGAAGGAGATTGCCCGCACGCGCGAGAATATCCGTTGGCCGCACGACCCCTTCGTGGTGCCGGACGAGATCCGCGCGGCCTGGGACGCACGCGAGCGCGGCGCGGCGGCCGAAACGGCCTGGACCACCCTGATGGACGGGTATGCGAACGAGTACCCCGGGGAGCACGCCGAGCTGCAGCGCCGGCTGGCCGGCGAGCTCCCTGCAAACTGGGACCAGGCCGCAGCGGAGCTGGTCACGCAGCTGGCCGGCATGGACAAGTCGGTCGCCACGCGCAAGGCATCGGAGCTCGCGCTGGATGCTTTCGGTCCGCTCCTGCCGGAGCTGGTGGGGGGCTCGGCCGATCTCAGCGGCTCCAACAACACGGTCTGGAAGGGCAGCAAGCGCATTGCCGCCGGCCAATACGACGGCAACTACCTGCACTACGGCGTCCGCGAGTTCGGCATGAGCGGCATCATGAGCGGTATGTCGCTGCATGGGGGTATCAAGCCCTACGGCGGCACCTTCCTGGTCTTCTCCGACTATGCCCGCAACGCGGTGCGCATGGCGGCGCTGATGCACCAGCCCGTGACCCTGGTCTATACCCACGATTCCATCGGCCTGGGAGAGGACGGCCCGACGCACCAGCCCATCGAGCACCTCGCCAGCCTGCGGCTGATCCCGAACGTCCGCGTCTGGCGCCCGTGCGACGTGGCCGAGACGGCCGTCGCATGGCGGGACGCGCTGGAAAGCACCGGCACGCCGACCGTGCTGGCCCTGTCGCGCCAGGGCCTGCCAGGACAGCGGCGCACGCCGGAGCAGGTGGCGGCCATCCGCCGCGGCGGTTACGTGCTGCACGAGCCGGACGGAGAGCCCCAGGCGCTGGTCATCGCCACGGGCTCGGAAGTGGCCCTGGCCATGGCGGCGGCCAGCGAGCTGGCCGGCGAGGGAATCCGGGTGCGCGTGGTCTCCATGCCCTGCATCGAGGCCTTCCGGGCCCAGGACGCCGCCTGGCGCGAGTCGGTGCTGCCCCCGGCGGTGAAGGCCCGGCTTGCGGTGGA
>JASFEC010000246.1:0-3562 GCA_050125045.1 Gammaproteobacteria bacterium
TGATGCTGGCCGGGATCGGGGTGGCGGCGCTCCTGGGCTTCCTCATCGCGGTCGGCCTGGAGGTGTGGGCCTGGGTGATGGGCCCGTGAGCTGGGGCGGGAAGCTGGTCGCCCTGGACGACGAGGAGCTCATCGAGGCCCGCAAGATCGGGCGGGAGCGCCAGGCCAACAAGGAGAAGCGCCGGGTCCAGAGCCGGAAGTCCAGCGCGAAGCTCGACGACACCACCGCCCACATCGTCGGGGTGATGGGCGAGCTCGCGGTGGCGAAGGAGCTCGGCGGGGAGATCGACCGGAACCTCCGGGCCGGCTCCGATCGCTGGGACGTGAAGCTGCCGTGCGGGCACTTCGTCTCCGTCCGGACGAGGGACGGGGACGCGAACCGCCACCCGGACCGGGTGATCCTCTCGAACTCGCGGCGGGAGAGCCGCTCGAACACCGTCTGCTGCATCAAGCGCGGGATGATCGTGGAGATCGTCGGGCTGTGGGCCCCGGGCGACGAGGTGGACATCCACGACTTCGGCTACGGCCCGCGGGACACGATCCTGTTCTCGAAGCTGAGGCCCCTGGAGCAGGTCGAGAAGCACGTCAAGGACTGCCTGGAGGGATTGCTGTGAGAGAGGGATGGACCGAGATCAAGGACCCGGGAAATTACATGACCCACGTCACCTTTGCCATGTCCGACAAGCTCAACGTGGCCCTGCCGCCGCGAGAGGTCATGCGGATCGTGGCCGACCAGGTGATCCAGACCATCACGGCAGCGTGGCTCCAGGAGTACAGGAGCGCAGTCATGGATGAGTTGCGCCTCTCGCCGCTGAGAGAGGAGATCACGAGCCAGATCGCACGGCACGTCGCAGACGACCTGAAGGCGGTCCTACGCGAGGCCCTGGGGGCCAGGAGGGATGAACCATGAGCGTGAACCTGAGAGACAACGTCCTGCTGATGACGACTCTCCTGGAGGGCCTGAAGCTGCCCGACGGGATCAGGCTCGTCTGCGCGGACGTTCCGCTGTTCCTGCAGCCGACCCCGGGGGGCACCCACCGGGCCGACTACGTCGTCTACCTGTTCAAGCCGCACGCCGACAACCGCCACATCTGGATCCGGGCGGTCAGCCTGGGGTTCCTGAACTTCGCCACCGCCGAGACCGCGGACGGGCTCGACTGGGCCCTGGCGCTGGTCCGGAAGGTCGAGGACGCCGCCCGGCTCCTGGAGGGCGAGATCGAGCGGGGCGAGGCGACCGTCATCGAGGACGGGGGCCCGCTTCCCACGCCGACGAGGGACTGATGCCGCGGCAGAGGAGGCTCCTGTCGGGGCTGCGGGGCCACGCCTGGGCGATCCAGCTGAAGACCCCGAGCCAGTTCCCGGACGACGACGCCCCCCGGCTCGCCGGCATCTACAACTGGCTGAACGGCCTGGACGTCCCGGAGTGCATGAGCGGCTACCGCATCGCCGTGTTCGAGACTCGGGCCCAGGCCCGGGAGGCCCGGAAGAAGCTCTATTACGCCCCCCGCCGGGCCGTGGTCCGGAAGATCCGGGGGGCCTACGAGATCCTGCCGGAACGGCCCGACCAGAGGCCCGCCCGGTTCACGAAGGAGGAAGCCGATGCCGAAGATGGCGAACAGGCCGATGGGACCGCTTGAGGCCGCCGCCCAGGGGTTCGTCGGGGGGAGCGCGGAGAAGCTGGCCGGGGCCCACATGGAGATGGGCTACGAGGAGCACGCGAAGGCGGTGGGGCTCGTGGGGAGCCCGGACGACCCCGGGGTCGGGAACCTGGGGGAGCAGCTGGTGATGGCACAGGAGCTCGAGAAGCACCTGGCCTCGGTCTGCCGGGACCTCGAGAAGCGGCTCGAGCCGTTCCTCATGCCCCCGGAGCCCCACGAGGAGACAGCCAAGACCCCCGAGCCCCCGATGAGCCCGATGGCGGCGCTGATCCGGGCCCACAACCGGGCCCTGCAGTCCTGCATCGAACACCTCCGGGTCGTCTCCGCGAGGGTGGAACGCTGATGGGCTCCTTCGACAGCATCGAACAGGCCACCGCCGCGGCGAACGCCTACTGGAAGCAGATGGAGCGCCAGCGCCGCGAGCTCGAGAACATCCGGGGGCTCGTGGAGCGGACCATGCGGAAGCAGACCAACCGCATCCGGCAGCTGGAGGAGGAGAACGAGCGGCTGCGGGCGATGGTGGACGACTGCGAGCGGGACCATCCACCGGAGCCGTGGGCCAGCGAACTCAAGGCCGAGAACGAGCGGCTGCGGGCCAAGGTCCGGGAGCTGCCGTAACGACGATTTTTCCCCACCCAGCCACCCCGCCCGCTCCCGCACACCCTCGCCCACCCAGCCGCCCCGCGTAACCGCCGACCGCCGTATCTGCCATTCTCGGCACCCCAGCCGTTCGAGACCTGTATTTCTACCCGGTTCCTGGTTTTTCTCGCAGGCTCTACGCCCGGGGTGCGACCCCCAGTACCCCCAGATCAACCTGGAGGGCGTGAGACCCCTAGAAATCCATTTCCGCACGCAAGGTCCGTGGAAGGGGGTGTTCGGTGTGGGGGGGCGACAATACGTTGGCCCCTACCGCCGCGGGGAACTCATGGGGTCGGGGGCGGGGGGGCGCGTGGCGCGTGGGAGAGGAGGGAGGCGAGGGGGCTAGCTTCCTATAACGGCGAGTATGTCACCACGCTAAGACTGAGAACAAAGGAGTTACGCGGGATCGGGCGTTATGCGGTGGGCCCTGATGGTGGTGGAGCTGGAGCTCGGCAAGCGAAGGGGCGATGGTCCCGGCCCGGCCCGGCCCGGAGCTCGGGGCCCGCACCCGAGGATGGGCCGCACCCGTTCCCGCCTTCTCTCCCTGCCGACGTATTCCCCGACGGGCGGCCCGGCCCTGGCCCGGAAGGGCGGCCCCGCCGTGAGCGTGTTGCCCTGGCGGTCCGGCGGTGGCCCTGGCCGGGCGGCGGTGGGCCCGGCGTAGGGCTCGAGGCCCGGTCCCCGGCGTAGCGCGGGGGAGCTCGGCTTGCGTGCGTCAGACGGCCAGGCGTGGCGCGTGTCCCCTGCGAGAGAGGGAGGGCGGCATGGGAGAGGGATGGGCGGGGCTAGCTCGGCGGCACCAGGACGACCGGCGGCGGCGTCAGGGGCACGCACGGTGCCGGGCTCGGCGGCGGTGGCGGGGCTCGACCGCAGACGTGGAGTCGGACCATGCGGTTGCTCTGGCGTTCCACCGTCTGTGGTACGGGGGCTCCCGGCACGGCCAGGCGCGGACGCCGAAGGGGGGCGAGGCCGAGTGACGGGCCGAAACTGTCACCTGGGGAGGACGCACCCCAAGGGGTTGGGGCTCGAGGGGGGCGGGACCACTACATTGTGTTGCGGCGTAAGGCTAGCGTTTGCATACCTTTAGTAGTGCGATGAGCGAAGCCAAGGCAAGCACGGCGACGACGGGCCACGCGGGCCCGGTCCGGTCCGTTACTCTTAGCTCCCGGCGCGGCGGGGCTCCCTCGCCCGGCGGCGTCCGGCTCATCGCGCTGTCTCACCTTCCTGCCGGTAGCTCGGAGGGTGGTGCGTCGGGTGCGGGAGAGG
>JASFEC010000247.1:0-3543 GCA_050125045.1 Gammaproteobacteria bacterium
GTCGAGCCGCTGGCCGGCCTCCCGCGTGGCGACGTGGCTCGGCCCGTAAGGCGTGCCCCCGCTGCGGGTGTCGTTCAGCGGCTGGAGCGTGTAGGGGAGCCCCAGCACGAGGGCGCCGTGGTGCAGCAGCGGCACCATCATGGTCAGCAGCGTCGACTCCTGGCCGCCGTGCTGGCTGGCGGTGGACGTGAATACGCCCGCGGGCTTGCCGGACAGCGCGCCCTCCAGCCAGAGCTCGCTGGTACCGTCGAGAAAATATTTCAGCGGCGCCGCCATGTTGCCGAAACGCGTCGGACTGCCGAGCGCGAGCGCATCGCAGCCGCGGAGATCCTCCAGGGTCGCATAGGGCGCGCCTTCCGCCGGCACCGGGGGCGCGGCTTCCCGCGTCTCCGGCGCGACCGGCGGCACGGTGCGCAGCACAGCCTCGGCGTCTTGCACGCTGCCCACGCCGCGCGCGACCTGCCGGGCCAGCGCCGCGGTGCTGCCGTGGCGCGAGTAATAGAGCACCAGCACACGGATCACGGCAGGATCTCGAGCACGGCCTCGGGCGGGCGGCCGAGCCGCGCCTTGCGGCCGGCCACGACGATCGGCCGCTCGATCAGCTTCGGATGGCTGGCCATGGCGTCGAGGATGGCGTCCTCGCTGGTGTCCGGCGCATCCAGGCCGAGCGCCTTGAATTCGGCCTCCTTGCGGCGCACCAGTGCGCTGGGAGGCAGACTCAGCTTGCGGAGCAAGGCGCTGAGTGTGGCGCGATCGGGCGGAGTCTTCAGATATTCGACGACGCGCGGCTTGACGCCGTGGGCCTGGAGCAGCGCCAGAGTCTGCCGCGACTTTGAACAACGAGGATTATGATAGATCGTCACTGCCATGATTTGTCTCCAATTTCCCGTGCCTTCCCCGGCCGGCTCCAGCTTGACGGGCGAAAGCCGTGACTGCTAGTTTCTGAGCCTGCCCGTGCTTTGAGAGTGGCTTCCCGATGAATGATGCCCTCGGCGTGAAACGCAGGCTTGGCCGCGGTGCGACCGCGCTGGCCATCCTGCTCCTCGCCGCCTGCGCCACTGCGCCCGTGCAAGAGATGAGCGACGCGCGGCAGGCCATCCAGGCGGCCGAAGAGGCGGGCGCGGTCCAGTCGGCGCCCCAGGCCCTGAGCGATGCCAGGCGGCTGCTCGACAGTGCCGAGCGGAAACTGCAGCAGAAAGCTTACTCCAGCGCGCGCCACGACGCGCGCGAAGCGCGCCGCCGTGCCGCCGAGGCGCTGCGCGCGTCCAAGGCCAGGCAGGACTGAGGACCGAGTGACCGTTGCGCGCCGTTGCATCGTCACGGGTCGCGTCCAGGGCGTGTTCTTCCGCGACAGCACCGCGCGCCGGGCGAGTGAGCTGGGCGTGACCGGCGTTGCCCGCAATCTCCCCGACGGCACCGTGGAAGTCCTGGCCTGCGGCGATGAAGCCGCCGTTGCGGCGCTGTGCGAGTGGCTTTGGGAGGGACCTCCCGCGGCCCGCGTCGACGGTGTCGACGTCGAGACGCGCGCGCTCCCCGATCCGTTGCCGCGCGGCTTCTCCACCGCCTGATTCCAGCGGGTCGCCGGGGGGCGATTCAGTACCGGTACCACTTCGTGCCGAGCCGCTGGAAGACGCGGTCCGGGTACCAGCGCTGGCCGCGACTGCCGTTGTAGCGGGCCAGGGCGGCGCGGCGATCGCCGTTTTCCTTTTCCAGGTAGTAGGCAAGGATCCGGCAGCCGTAGAGCAGGTTGGTCTGGATGTCGTGCAGATTGTCGTCCGGCCGCCCGATCTCCTCCCGCCAGAACGGCATCACCTGCATCAGCCCGAGGGCGCCCGCGTGGGAGATCGCGTAGCGGTCGAAGTTGCTCTCCACGTCGATAACGGCCAGCACCAGTTCCGGTGGCAGCTCGAACAGGGTGGCATAGCGATGCACCAGGCGAAGGATGAGCATCCGCTCGTCGTCGTCCGGCACCTGGCGCGCAAGCCGCGCCGACATGTCGGTCAGCCAGACCTCGGCGTCGAAGCGGTCGGCGAAGCTGTCGGCCTCCTCGACGGCGAGCCGCAGGGCATCACGCAACTCCGGGTCGACCGGGGCCGCAGCGCGATCGGCCGCAGCGGGTAGCGCCAGGCAGAAACAAACTGCCGCGAGCAGGCCTCTCATGGCGTGTGCCGGGTGATCCCTTGTTGCACCCGCTCCAGCAGGCCGGCAGTCGCGCCGGCCAGCGGCAGTGGCTCGTTGTCGGCCGCGCGGCGCGACCGGTACTCCAGCATCCCTGCTTTCAGGCCGCGCTCGCCGATGACCACGCGATGCGGTATGCCGAGCAGCTCGATGTCCGCGAACTTCACGCCGGGGCGCACGTCGCGGTCGTCCAGCAGGACCTCGACGCCTGCTGCCCGCAATTCGCGGTAGAGGGGCTCCACCGCCGCGCGCACCGCTTCGCTCTTCTGCGGGTTCATCGGCACCAGCGCGACTTGGAAGGGCGCGATCGTTTCCGGCCAGACGATGCCGCGCTCGTCGAAGTGCTGCTCGATGGCCGCGGCGACCAGCCGCGTCACGCCGATGCCGTAGCAGCCCATGAACATGGCCTGCTCCCGCCCCTCGGCGTCCAGCACCAGCGCGCCCATCGCTTCGCTGTACTTGCGGCCGAGCTGGAACACGTGGCCGACCTCGATGCCGCGCGCGACCTCCAGGGTTCCCCGGCCGTCGGGGCTCGGGTCCCCCGTCACTACGTTGCGGATGTCCGCCGGTTCGGGCTCGGGCACGTCGCGGCCCCAGTTGACGCCGACGAAGTGGGCATCGGCCTCGTTGGCGCCGCAGGTGAAATCGGCGACGGCCAGGGCCGCGTGGTCCGCGTACACCTTGATGTCCAGGCCCGCCGGGCCCACGAAGCCGGGCTCGCAACCGGCGGCGGCCCTGACCTGCTCGGCGGAGGCCATGCGCAGCGGCTCCGCGACGCCCGGCAGCTTGGCCGCCTTGAGCGCGTTCAGCTCGTGGTCGCCGCGGATGACCAGCGCGACCGCTCCGCCGTCCTCGGCCTGCACGATCAGGGTCTTGAGACACTGCGCCGGTCCCGTGTCGAGGAAGGCCGTCAGCTCGGCGATGGTGCGCACGCCCGGCGTGGCAACGCGCTCCAGGGCTCGGCCGGCCGCGGGGCGAGTGCCGGTCGACGGCAGCGCCGGGGCCAGCTCCACGTTGGCCGCGTACTCCGAGCCGTTGGAGAATGCGATGGCGTCCTCCCCGGACTCGGCCAGCACGTGGAACTCGTGCGACAGGCTCCCGCCGATGCTGCCTGTGTCCGCTTCCACGGCGCGGTAGGCGAGGCCGAGGCGCCGGCAGACCCGGCCGTAGGCCTCGTACATCCTCTCGTAGGTGCGGCCGAGGCACTCGGGGTCGAGATGGAAGGAATAGGCGTCCTTCATGATGAACTCGCGCGAGCGCATGACGCCGAAGCGCGGCCGGATCTCGTCGCGGAACTTGGACTGGACCTGGTACCAGTTCACCGGCAGCTGCTTGTAGCTCTTCAGCTCCCGCCGCGCCAGGTCG
>JASFEC010000248.1:0-3532 GCA_050125045.1 Gammaproteobacteria bacterium
GCGCTCGAAGCGCTGGCGCACTTCGGCGGAGTACTCGAGCTGGTCAGCGTTCATATCGCGGCCTCCTGGGCGTCTGTGCTGCCGGGCCCCAGCGCCCGCAGCCTCTGCACCTGGGTTCGCACGATTGCCGCTGCCCGATCCACGTCGTCCGCCGTCGAGAACCGGCCCACGCTGAAACGGAGCGAGCTCTGCGCCAGCTGGTCGTCGCGGCCCAGCGCACGAAGGACGTAGGACGCCTCGCGACTCGCCGAGGTGCAGGCCGAGCCGCTGGAGACCGCCAGCTCGCGCAGGGCGAACAGCAGGCTCTCCCCTTCCACGTCCTCGAAGCTGACGTTGAGGATGCCCGCGACGCGCCGCGCCGGGTCGCCGTTCAGATGCACGCCGCCCAGGCCCGCGATGCCGTCCCACAGCCTGCGGCGCAAACCTGCCAGTCGTTCCGCCTCCGCCGCCTGCTCTTCGGCCGCAATGCGCAAGGCCTCGCCCATGCCGACGATCTGGTGCGTCGCCAGGGTCCCCGACCGCATGCCCCACTCGTGGCCGCCACCGTGAATCTGGGGCTCGAGCCGGCTCTTCGGGCTGCCGCGCAGGTATAGGGCGCCGATGCCCTTGGGACCGTAGATCTTGTGACCCGAAACCGAGAGGAGGTCGGCGCGGATCTCGTCGACCCGGACCGGCAGCTTGCCTGCGGCCTGGGCCGCATCGACGTGAAACAGCACGCCGCGCTCGCGGCACAGGGCACCGATCGCGGCCACGTCGTTGACGGTGCCGATCTCGTTGTTCACGAACATGACCGAGACCAGCACGGTGTCCGGCCGCAGCATGGGCTCGATCTCGGCGGCGCCCACGATCCCGCCCGGACCGGGCGTCACATAGCTGACCTGCCAGCCCTCTTTCTCCAGCTGGCGGCAGGTATCCAGCACGGCCTTGTGCTCGGTGCGGCTGGTGACGATGTGCCGGCCCCGGTCGGCATGAAAGCGAGCGGCGCCCTTGATGGCGAGGTTGTTCGACTCAGTGGCGCCCGACGTCCAGATGATCTCGGGGGGAACGGCCCCCAGCACCGCAGCCACCTCGCGGCGCGCGGTCTCCACGCGGTTGCGGGCCTCGCGCCCCGGCGCGTGGGAGCTCGAGGCCGGGTTGGCGAAGCAGCCCCCCGGCCCGAGGCAGTCGACCATGCGCTCGACCACCCGCGGGTCCACCGGGGTGGTGGCGGCGTAGTCGAGGTAAATGGGCTTCCCGGTCTCGTTCATAACGGCTCTCGCGCTGTCGGCGCGTTGTCGACGCGGTGCCTACCTTAACTCTTCCTCGGTCGGCTTGCCCGGCGGACCGGACCGGCCCGGCTCGAGCGCGCTCAGGACGCCGCGCAGGATGCGCACCTCGTTTTCCTCCGGCAGGGCCCGGTTGAACAGCCGGCGCAACCGCAGCATGAGGTGGCGGGGATTGGCCGGGTTGAGGAAGCCCGCGGCCACGAGCGTGCGCTCCAGGTGCTCGTAGAACCGCTCGAGTTCCTCGGCCGACGCCAGCGGGTCGATCCTTTCCTGTTCCGGCGCGCCCTCCTCCAGCGCCGCCAGCCGCAGCTCATAGGCCACGACCTGCACCGCCATGGCCAGGTTGAGCGAGCTGTACTCGGGGTTGGTCGGGATGTGCAGCAGGGCATGGCAGCGGGCCAGTTCATCGTTGGTCAGGCCGCTGCTCTCCCGCCCGAAGACCACTGCAGCCTCGCCGTGCGCGCCCTCGGCGAGCAGCCGCGGCGCCGCCTCTCGGGGCGTCACGGCCGGCCATGGCAGCGCGCGCAGCCGCGCACTGGCCCCAATGACGAAGCGGCAACCGGCGAGCGCCTCGTCCAGGGTTGCGCAGACCCGGGCAGACTCCAGCACGCTGTCCGCGCCGGCGGCTCGGGCCGTCGCCTCGGGACTGGGGAACTCGCGCGGCGCGACGAGGCTGAGACGGTCCAGGCCCATGGTGCGCATGGCGCGCGCCGCGGCGCCGATATTGCCGGGATGGGTCGTGCCCACCAGCACGATTCGGACCGGGATGCTCATGCGACAAAAACCTGCAGGAAACGAAGCGAATTGCTATTCTACCGGGCTGCCGCCGGAGAGTAATCGATGCATCCCCTGTTGAACATCGGCGTTCGCGCCGCGCGCCGTGCCGGCGACCTGATCGTGCGTCACCTCAACCAGCTCGACGCCATCAAGGTCGACACCAAGGGCCGCAACGACTTCGTCAGCGAAGTCGACCGCATGGCGGAAGACGACATCATCCAGACGGTGCGCCGCAGCTACCCGGACCATGCTTTTCTGGCCGAGGAAAGCGGCGCCAGCGGCGATGCCGAGTTCGTCTGGATCATCGACCCGCTCGACGGCACCACCAATTTCCTGCATGGCTTCCCGGTTTTCGCCGTCTCGATCGCCGTGATGCACCGGGGCCGGCTGGAGCATGGCGTCATCTACGATCCCATGCGCCAGGAACTGTTCACCACCAGCCGCGGCGCCGGCGCTACCGTCGACGGACGCAAGATGCGGGTCAGCGACACCCGCAACCTCGCCTCGTCGCTGATCGGGACCGGTTTCCCCTACAAGGAGGACCCGGAATCGCTCGGCCCCTACATGGCGATGCTCCACGACGTCATCTGCCAGACCGCGGGCGCGCGCCGTCCGGGCGCCGCCGCCCTGGACCTCGCCTACGTGGCAGCGGGCCGGCTCGACGGCTTCTGGGAGATCGGGCTCAACATCTGGGACATCGCGGCCGGGGCGCTGATGATCCAGGAATGCGGCGGAATCGTGACCGATCTCGACGGCCGGGACGGCTGGCAGCAGAGCGGCAACATCGTGGCGGGCAACCCCCGCATCCACGCCGCCCTGCTGAAGCTGATCGGGCCCCACCTGACGGCGGGGCTGCGATGCTGAGCCTGTAAGAGCAGTCCGCGCCCCAGGACATGACGGGTGGCTGCGCCGGTTGCCGTGCAGCGGTCGTGGTAGCGGGCGGGGTATTGCATGGTCCCTCGAGCGGCATAAGAATTCCAAGCGAGAGGGACCATGCAATGGCCCGGCCGCGGGGCTGGCGGCAAAGGCGCGGCATGGGCTGCCTCATCAGCCGGCGTCGGCCCGCTCCTCGGGCGCGAAATAGAGCATCTTCCAGCCGCGCTCGGCCTTGAAGGGCTGCTCCTCGGAGAACAGCTGGAACAAACCGTCGGGGTTGACGCCCCCGATCAGCACCCAGTCCTCGCCCTGTTCGCCGAGCCGCTCGCGCATCTTCTCGAGGCCGTAGCTCTCCGTCAGTCGCGTGGTCTGCATGGTCCACCCCTCGTCGAGGCGCTCGTGCAGGGTATTGAAGTCCTCGCCGTCGTCGAACGCCGCATGGCCGCGCTGCTGCAGCGCCATGCGCTTGGACTCCTGGCGTGACTCCTGGTGCGTGGCGAGCTGGAAGGTGCGGTGGCGGCCGAAGGTGGCGCCGCGCGCCTTGCACACCAGGGCGTTGTAGAAATCGTTATCGGTGGCCGCAAGCACGTAGCTGAGGTGCTGCGTGTCGAGCT
>JASFEC010000249.1:0-3531 GCA_050125045.1 Gammaproteobacteria bacterium
TGTGCAGCGCGCCCGGGACTACATCATCCGCGGCGATATTTTCCAGGCGAACCTGTCGCGGGCATGGCGGCTGCCCCTCGAGTCGCCGCTCGACCCGGCCGCCGTGTACGCCCGGTTGCGTCGCGCCAATCCGGGCTCCTTCGCCGGGTTGGTGCGCTGGGGCAACCAGGCGGTGATCAGCTCATCGCCGGAGAGACTCCTGCGCATCCACGACGGCTGGGTGGAAACCCGGCCGATTGCCGGGACCCGGCCCAGGGGCGACAACGCGGACCAGGACGTCGCCCTCGAGCAGGAACTGCTGGCGCATCCCAAGGAACGCGCCGAGCACGTGATGCTGATCGACCTGGAGCGCAACGACCTCGGCCGCATCTGCAAACCCGGCACCGTGGAAGTCAACGAGATGATGGTGCTGGAAAGCTATGCCCACGTGCATCACATCGTGTCCAATGTCCGCGGTCGCGTGGAAGCCGGGGTCGGGCCTGGCGCAGCGATCCGCGCGGTTTTCCCCGGCGGCACCATCACCGGCTGCCCCAAGGTCCGCTGCATGGAGATCATCCAGGAGCTCGAGGCGGGGCCGCGCGGCGCCTACACGGGATCCATCGGGTGGCTGGCGCCGGACGGCTCGCTGGATCTGAACATCCTGATCCGCACCATCGAGCTCGGCCCGGCGGAGCTGCGGTTCCGGGCCGGCGCCGGGATCGTGTATGACTCCGTGCCCGAGCTGGAACTGGCCGAGACGCGCGCCAAGGCCAAGGGCCTGCTGCTGGCGCTGGAGGCCGACACGTGATCCTGGTGGACGGGCGACCGGCGGACAGCATCCCTGCGTCCGACCGCGGGCTCAACTACGGGGACCGCCTGTTTGAGACGCTTCGACTGCATCGCGCGGCGCCCCCGCTGCTGGATCGACACCTGGCGCGGCTCCGGGCAGGCTGCGAACGCCTCGGCCTGGAATGGCCGGGCAGCGGACTTCTCCAGAGGGAACTGTTGGCGGCGGGCAGCACTTGCGGCGGGGAGGGGGTTCTCAAGCTCGTCCTGACGCGCGGCGATGGCGGGCGGGGCTATGCACCGGACCCGGCCGGCAAGACCCGGCGGATCGTCTCGACCCATCCGCTGCCGCCCGGCCTGGAGGCACCGATCACTGCGGGCGTATGCGGGGTTCGCCTCGGTCATTCCCCGGCCTTGCAGGGGCTCAAGCATCTCGGGCGGCTGGAGCAGGTCCTGGCGGCCCGGGAAGCCGCCACCGCGGGATGGGGCGAAGGGCTGATGCTGGATGCCGCCGATCATGTCGTGGAGGGCACCCGTCACCATGTCTTCTACCAGCGGAACGGACGGGTGTTCACGCCGCCCCTGGGCGGCCTGGCCGTGGCAGGCGTGATGCGGGGCCTGGTGCTCGAGGCCCTGGCAGGGCTCGGCCTCGCCGGGGGTGAGGCGCCGCTCCGTTATGATGCGCTGGATGAGCTTGAAGCCATGTACCTCTGCAACGCGGTGGCGGGTGTGCGGGCCGTTAGCCGGCTGGACGGCCGCAGCATGCCGAAGCCGGCTGTGCCGCCCGGGCTGCGGGCCGCGCTGGCCGGGCGAGGAGTGACATGGCTCGCCTGATCGGCATCCTGGGCATGGTTGTGCTGGCCGTCGCGCTGGCTGCCGGTGGCGGCGCCTGGTGGGCCTGGCGCGCGCTGGACGCACCCGGACCCGCCACGGAGGCCGTGATCGTGCAGGTGCCCGCCGGCGCCTCGCTGGCACGGGTTGCCGTCCGCCTGGAGGAAGCCGGCGTCGTGGAGCACGCGCCGCTACTGGAGTGGTACGGGCGACTGACCGGCCTGGCGGGCCAGGTGCACGCCGGCGAGTACCGCTTCCCCCCGCGCAGCACGACACGCGAGGCGATGGCCAGGCTGGTCTCCGGCGAGGTCGTGTTGCACGCCCTGACCATTGTCGAGGGCTGGACCTTCCGGCAGCTGCGTGCGGCGATCGAGGCCCATCCCGACATCGGCGCGAAGCTGCCCGAAGCTTCGGACGAGGAACTCATGACCCGATTGGGCAAGCCCGGGGAGGCTCCGGAAGGCTGGTTCCTGCCGGAAACCTACCGCTTCGCCCGCGGCACCAGCGAGCTGGAGCTGCTTGCCATGGCGCACCGGGCCATGGTCGCGGCGCTCGCAGAGGCGTGGGCCGGCCGGGCGGACGAGATCCCGCTGGAAACGCCGTACGAGGCCCTGATCCTCGCTTCCATTATCGAGAAAGAGACCGGGCTGGCCGATGAGCGGCGCGAAATCGCGGGCGTGTTCGCGCGGCGGCTGGAGCGCGGCATGCGGCTGCAAACGGATCCGACGGTCATCTACGGCCTGGGGCCCGAGTTCGACGGCAACCTGCGCCGCGTCGACCTGCGCACCGACACCCCCTACAACACCTATACCCGCGCCGGACTTCCTCCGACGCCGATCTCCCTACCGGGACGCGCGGCGCTCGAGGCAGCGGTGGACCCTGCCTCGGGCAAGGCCCTGTTCTTCGTCGCCACGGGACGGCCCGACGGGAGCCATTACTTCTCCGAGACGCTGGAGGAACACAACCGGGCCGTCGCGCGGTATCTTGCCACCCTCCGGGAACGGCGGGAGAACCAATGAGACAGGACGACCCGGGCAGGGGACGGTTCATCACCCTGGAAGGCGGCGAGGGCGTCGGCAAGAGCACGAACGTCGGCTTCGTCTCCGGGCGGCTGGAGGCGGCCGGGTTGGACGTCCAGGTGACCCGGGAACCGGGCGGCACGCCGCTCGCGGAGCGCGTCCGCCAGGTGATCGTCTCCCCCTCGGGCGAGACGGTGCCACCGATTGCCGAGCTGCTGCTGATCTTCGCCGCGCGCTCGCTACACGTGGAAGGCCTGATCCGGCCGGCACTTGAAGCGGGCCGGTGGGTGCTTTGCGATCGCTTCACGGACGCCAGCTATGCCTACCAGGGCTGGGGTCGGGAACTGGGGGATGCGCCGGTTGCCTGGCTGGAGAACCATGTGCAGGGCGACCTGCGGCCGGACCTCACCCTGCTGCTGGATGCCGATCCTGCGGTCGGCCTGGAACGCGCGGGGGCCCGGGGCGCCGCGGACCGGTTCGAGCAGGAGCGACTGGAGTTTTTCGGGCGAGTCCGCGAGGGTTACCTGGCACGGGCCGCGGCCGAGCCGGATCGGTTCCGCGTCGTCGACGCTTCCCGACCACTCCGGGAGGTGCGGCAACAACTTAGAGACTACATTAAAGAATTTTTGCAAGCTAATGGAACAATTTAACTTTCCATGGCACGAGGTCGCTTGGCGAGAGTTTGAGAACGCCCTCGCGAGTGATCGCCTTTCGCACGCTTACCTGGTCGAAGGGCCGCAGGGGCTGGGCAAGCTCCATCTTGCCTTTCGGATGGCGGCCCGCCTCCTGGGTGCCGAGTGGCCGGCCGAAAATCCGCCGATCCCGCTGCTTCATCCGGACCTGCTGTGGGTGACGCTCGAGGAGGGCGAGGACGGCAAGCAGAAGAAACAGATCGGGATCCAGCAGGTTCGCGACA
>JASFEC010000250.1:0-3526 GCA_050125045.1 Gammaproteobacteria bacterium
CGGGGAAATCCACCTGCTGGTCGCCACCACGGTGATCGAGGTCGGCGTCGACGTGCCGCGCGCCAGCCTGATGATCATCGAAAACGCCGAGCGGATGGGATTGGCCCAGCTCCACCAGCTGCGCGGGCGGATCGGCCGCGGCAGCGCGGACTCGACCTGCCTGCTCATGTACAAGCCGCCCCTGTCCGAGACAGCCACCGTCCGACTGGCCGCCATGCGCGAGACCAACGACGGCTTCCGCATCGCCCGCACCGACCTGGAGCTGCGCGGGCCGGGCGAGGTTCTGGGTGTGCGCCAGACCGGCCTGCTGAGCTTCAAGGCCGCCGACCTGGCGCGGGACCAGTCGCTCATGCCCCTGGTGCGGGAGCTGGCGGACGAGCTGCTGCAGCGGCATCCCGAAGCGGTCGCCGGGCTGACGCGGCGCTGGATCGGCGTGGCCACGCGCTACGGCCAGGTCTGACGGCGGGCGGAACACCTCTATAATGGTCGTTCACTTCTTTTGGCACCCCGCCCCATGAGCAGCGAGAGCCCACTGACCGCGCGGCCCGAGAACATCGCCGAGCCCCTGGCATGGCTCCCGGCACGGGCGCGCGGCGCGCTGCCGGAAGACGACGCCCTGCGCGACTGGCTGCGCGACGCCGGCTCGCTGACCTCGCGCCTGCGCACTACCTGCGCCGCCGGCTTCCGGCTCGAGTTGCTCGGCGAGGCGACGGAGCCACTGGCGGAAGACGCGCGCGGCCTGCTCGAGGGCGACACGGTCCGCGTGCGGCGCGTGCGGATGTTCTGCGGCGACACCCTGTGCGTGTGCGCGACGACCCTGATCCCGTTGCCAACCCTTGCGGGCACCGACTGGCTGGACGCGCTCGGCGACCGGCCGCTCGGTGACGCGCTGCTGGCGCGCGACGGTATCCGGCGCTCCGCTTTCCAGTTCGCGCGGGTAAGCCCGGCCCATCCGCTGTTCCTGCCGGCCCTGCAGGGCTCCGATATCCGGCCCGCCGCGATCTGGGCCCGACGCTCACGCTTCAGCCTCGATGCGGGGCCGCTGCTGATCTACGAGATGTTCCTGCCCGGCCTCACCCGATGCGGGACTCCGTAGAGCCAGACTCCAGGCCGCGTCGGCTCGGCTCGCAGTTGCGGGAATATGCCCTGCTGATGCGGCTGGACCGGCCCATCGGCACCTTGCTGTTGTTGTGGCCGACGCTCTGGGCCCTGTGGATAGCAGGCGCCGGGCGGCCCGACCCGCACGTCCTGCTGGTCTTCGTCGCCGGAGTGGTGCTCATGCGCTCGGCAGGCTGCGTGATGAACGACTTCGCAGACCGCCGGATCGACCCGCACGTAGCGCGCACCTGCGAGCGTCCCCTGGCGCGCGGGGCCGTGTCGCCGGTGGAAGCCCTGCTGCTGGCCGCCGCCCTCGGCGCCATCGCTTTCGGCCTCGTGTTGACGCTCAACCGCCTCACCATCCTGCTGGCGCTGGCGGGCGCGGTACTGACCATCGCCTATCCCTTCCTGAAGCGCTTCACGCACCTGCCGCAGATCTGGCTGGGCGCCGCCTTCGGCTGGTCGGTGCCCATGGCCTTCGCCGCGCAGACCGGCGCAGTCCCCCAGCTGGCCTGGCTGATGTTCATTGCAGTCGTCATCTGGGCGGTGATCTACGACACCATGTACGCCATGGTCGATCGGGAGGATGACCTCAAGCTGGGCGTCCGCTCGACGGCGATCCTGTTCGGCGACGCCGACCGGGCCCTGCTCGGCGGCCTCCAGGTGCTGCTGCTGATCGCCCTCTGGCTGATCGGGCAACAGGCCGGCCTCGGCCCGTGGTACCAGGCCTCGCTCGGCGTGGCGGCGGCGCTGTCCCTGTGGCAGCAGTACCTGATCCGCAACCGGGAGCCCGCCGAGTGCTTCCGCGCCTTCCTCAACAACAATCTCTACGGCATGGCCGTGTTCGTCGGCCTGTTGCTGCATTACATCTACCTGCCTGCCTGAGCCGTCCCGCCCCGTGCGACGGCCCACACCTCGACCCGCGCCGCGCCCGCTTCCCGCAGCGCCTCCGCCAGCGCCCGTGCCGTGGTGCCGGTGGTGAACACGTCGTCGACGATCGCCAGCCGGCGCCCGGCGAGCGCCGGTCCGGCGACGAACGCGCCGGCCAGATTCCGCTGCCGCTCGTCCTCGGGCAGCGTCGCCTGCGGCCGTGTCGCCCGGACCCGCCGGGCCGCCCCGTGCAACAGGGGCAAGCCCAGAGCCCGCGCCAGCGGCCGCGCAACCTCCATCGCCTGGTTGAAACCCCGTTCGACCTGCCGTGTCCGGTGCAGCGGCACCGGCAGGATTGCATCTACCGGCCGGTCGGCACAGGGCTCGACCAGCAAGCGGCCGAGCAGGGCACCGAAGTGCAGCGCCCCGTGGTACTTGCAGCGCATCACCAGGGCATCCACCGGAAACCGCCAGGCCAGCGGCGCGATGACCCGCGACCAGGGCTGCTCGCTGGACTCGCATTGCGCGCAGGTACGGTCGTCCGCTCCCGGCCGGGCGCAGCCAGGGCAGGCCGGCCCGACCCAGGGCAGGTCGGCGCGACAGGGCCCACAGATGCCGCCCTGACCGGCACCGTCGCCGCAAAGCTCGCACGGCCAGCAGGGCAGGGCTGGCTGCAGCCAGCCGTTAACCCGGGACAATGACACAGGTTGACAGCCTCCTCCGGCGCCGCAAATACTCGCTGACCATCGTCTGTCGCCCGGCCCGCCGGCTCCAGGGGCGATAAGCCGGCAAAACGCCCGCAAAGGGCGCCTATAGAGAGTCCCGTGTCATGCCCGATGTCCGTACCGACTGGCGCCTCGAAGAAGTCCGCGCGTTGTTCGAGCTCCCCCTGTTCGAGCTCCTCTATCGCGCCCATGGGGTGCATCGTGAGCACTTCCCGGGGCACGAGGTGCAGGTCAGCACGCTGCTGTCGGTGAAGACCGGCGCCTGTCCCGAGGACTGCGCTTATTGTCCCCAGAGCGTGCGCCACGACACCGAACTGCCGGTGGACCCCCTGCTGGAAGTCGAAGCCGTGGTGGAGCGGGCCCGCGCCGCGCGCGAGGCGGGCGCCACCCGCTTCTGCATGGGCGCGGCCTGGCGGAACCCAAAGCCGAAACAGCTCGCCGTCGTCATGGAGATGGTGCGGCAGGTGCGGGCGCTCGGACTCGAGACCTGCGCCACCCTCGGCATGCTGACGGCGGAGCAGGCCGCGGCGCTGCGCGAGGCCGGCCTCGATTACTACAACCACAACCTCGACACCTCGGAGGCCTTCTACCCCGAGATCATCACGACCCGGACCTATGCCGACCGCCTCGAAACCCTCCAGCACGTGCGCGACGCCGGCATGAAGGTGTGCTGCGGCGGCATCCTCGGCATGGGCGAGGAACGCGACGACCGCGTGGCGCTGCTGCACACGCTGGCCACGCTGCCCGCCCATCCGGAGAGCGTCCCCGTCAACCAGCTCGTCCGGGTGCCGGGCACGCCGCTCGAGGACGCCGAGCCGCTCGATCCTTTCGAG
>JASFEC010000251.1:0-3520 GCA_050125045.1 Gammaproteobacteria bacterium
CGCGATGGAGGCGCAGCGGGAACGTGCGCGGGCCTCCAGCCACTTCGAGGCGGACTATGGACCGAAGTCCGACCTGGGGCTCGAATCGAGTTTCGTCGGCTACGACATCCTGAGCGCGTCCGGCGTCGTGCTGGGCCTGTTCAAGGAAGGCGTCGGCCAGGTGGATGCGCTTGGCGAGGGCGACGAGGGCGTCATCGTGCTCGACGAAACGCCTTTCTATGCGGAGTCTGGCGGCCAGGTGGGCGACGTCGGCGTCATCCGGTCGGGCGCCGGCGAGTTCGAGGTCACCGACACCCGCAAGTGGGGCAAGGCGCATGCGCACCACGGCCGCATGCGGCGCGGACGCATCGAGGGCGGCGAGCAGGTCCGGGCCGAGGTCGACCGCGCCACCCGCCAGGCGACGGTGCTCAACCATTCCGCAACCCACCTGCTGCATGCGGCCCTGCGCGAAGTGCTGGGCGAGCACGTGCAGCAGAAGGGCTCGCTGGTCGCCCCGGACCGGCTGCGTTTCGACTTCTCGCACTACGAGCCGCTGAGCCACGGCCAGCTTGCCGAGATCGAGGCACTGGTGAACGCCGAGATCCGCAGCAACGCCGAGGCGGAGATCAAGGTGCTGCCGTTCAAGGAAGCGGTGGCCGGCGGCGCACTGGCGCTGTTCGGCGAGAAGTACGAAGACCGCGTCCGGGTGCTGCGGCTGGGCGACTTTTCCATGGAGCTGTGCGGCGGCACGCATGTGCGGCGCACCGGGGATATCGGTCTGTTCAAGATCGTGGCCGAGAGCGGCATCGCCTCTGGCGTGCGCCGGATCGAGGCCGTCACGGGCCGGGGCGCCCTCGAGTGGGTCGAGCGCCACGAGGAGACGCTGCAGCAGGTCGCGAGTCTGCTGAAAGGTGGCTGGGAAGATGCGGGCGAAAAAGTCCGCCAGCTGCTCGACCGCTCCCGCCAGCTAGAGAAGGAAGTGAAACAGCTGCAGACCAAGCTGGCGACCGGCGGCGGTGGCGAAGACCCGCTGGCCAAGGCGGAGACCGTGGGCGAGGCCCGCATCTACGTGGCCCGGCTCGACGGCAGCGACCCGAAGGTGCTGCGGGAGGCGGTCGACCGCTTCAAGCAGAAGCTCGGCTCCGGCGTCGTCCTGTTGGGCGCCGCCGCGGAGGGCAAGGTGCGTCTCGTGGCCGGCGTGACCAAGGACCTGGCGGCGCGGATCAGCGCGGTCGACCTGGTCAACTCGGCGGCGGCGCTGGTCGGCGGCAAGGGCGGCGGGCGGCCCGACCTGGCGCAGGCCGGTGGGGCCGATGCCAGCCAGCTCGATGCCGCGCTGGAGCAGGCGCGCGGCTTCGCCCGCGGGCGGCTGCAGTAGCGCGCGGGACAGGGACCGCAGCGGTATCTCGATGGCGCGCTACGTCATGAAGTTCGGCGGCAGCTCCGTGGCGACCGTGGAGCAGATCCGTGCCGCCGCCGAGGTCATCGCTGGCAAGCGCCGCGAGGGCCACGAGGTGGCGGTGGTGCTGTCGGCGATGGGCGACGCCACCGACGAGCTGCTGGCCAAGGCCATGGCAGTCTCCGGCCGGCCCAATCCGCGCGAGCTCGACATGCTGCTCTCCTCCGGCGAGCAGGTGTCGGTGGCGTTGATGGCGATGGCCCTGCGCGAGCTGGGCTTTCCGGCGCGCTCCTGGCTCGGGCACCAGGTCCGAATCATGACCGACAACGTGCATTGCAAGGCGCGCATCGAGAAGGTCGAGACCGAGCGTCTCGAGGCCGAGTGGCAGGCCGGGGTCATTCCCGTCGTGGCCGGGTTCCAGGGCATCGATGCGCTCGGCGAAGTGACGACTTTCGGGCGCGGCGGCTCGGACACCACGGGCGTGGCGCTGGCGGCCGCGCTCAAGGCGGATGAATGCCAGATTCTGACGGACGTGGACGGCGTCTACACGACCGACCCCCGCATGGTGCCGCAGGCGCGGCGACTGGCGCGGATTACTTTCGAGGAAATGCTCGAACTGGCGAGCCTGGGGTCGCGCGTGTTGCAGATCCGCTCGGTCCAGTTTGCCGGCAAGTACAACGTGCCCGTGCGCGTGCTGCATAACAGCGGCATCGGCGAGGGCACCCTGATCAGCTACGAGGAACCAGACGTGGAAGCACCCGTCGTCTCCGGCATCGCGTTCTCGCGGAACGAAGCCCAGGTCACCATCACCGGTGTGCCCGATCGCCCCGGTATCGGCTACGCCATACTGAACAGCGTTTCCGAGGCCCATATCGTGGTCGACATGATCGTCATGAACGCCCCGCGGGCGGGGATCGTGGACTTCAGCTTCAGCGTGCCGAGGGAAGAGTACGAGCAGACCATGGAACTGGCCCGCACGGCCGCGGCCGAGATCGGCGCGGGAGACGTGCTCGGCAGCGCCAGCGTGGCGAAGATCTCGGTGGTAGGTGTGGGCATGCGCAGCCACGCCGGTGTGGCGACCACGATGTTCGAGATCCTGGCCCGCGAGGGCGTCAACGTGCGGATGGTCTCGACATCGGAGATCAAGATCTCGGTGCTGATCGAGGAGAAGTACCTGGAGCTTGCGGTGCGCAGTCTGCACGAGGCGTTCGGGCTGGATCAGGAATCCGGTAGCGGGAAAAAGCCCGAATAATTGCCCGTATAGGGCATTTTTTCCCGTATTTGGGAATATTAGACTGACTTAAAGTCGCAAAACTGGGCCTTCCTGTAGATTTCGCGGAAATTCACTAGTATTGGAGGCTGGGTCCAACAGTCTGCGCGCCGAGAAGTAATATAAATGCTTATTCTGACGAGACGCGTCGGCGAGACGGTGGTCATCGGGGATGACGTGCAAGTGACCGTGCTCGGCGTCAAGGGCAACCAGGTTCGCTTGGGCGTCACCGCTCCGCGCGACGTGACGGTACATCGGCTCGAGATCTACGACCGGATCCAGAAGGAGCAGGAACCTGGCGACGAGCCGCCTGCCGAGCCGGACAAGGAACCGTCCTGACAGGTCCTCCGGGCCCTTTACCTGCCCTGCACCCGCCGGTATCATGCTTCGCCTTTCGGCGGGAGCGCGGCTCCGGTCGGACAGCCGGAGAGGTGGCTGAGTGGTCGAAAGCGCTCCCCTGCTAAGGGAGTAAGGGGTTAAAAAGCCCCTTCGAGGGTTCGAATCCCTCCCTCTCCGCCACGATTTGCGTTCAGAGACGAGGGATTCGAGCCCTCGAAGACAACACACCGGGTTCGACCCGGAGCCGGCGGAGCCGGCGCAGGGAACGAGCCGCCGCAGGCGGCCGGTAATCCCTCCCTCTCCGCCACGATTTGCTTTCATGCGACGCGCCCGTAGCTCAGTTGGATAGAGTGTCTGGCTACGAACCAGAAGGTCGGGAGTTCGAATCTCTCCGGGCGCGCCAGTCAAATGAAAAAGGGTCCCGGCCGGGACCCTTTTTTTGTTTGACCGATGTCTCGGGTGAGAGTCGAACTCCCGACGAACAATAGCGAGTGAGATCGCGCAGCGATACCGCCCGATCCCCGCTGGACCTC
>JASFEC010000252.1:0-3511 GCA_050125045.1 Gammaproteobacteria bacterium
CTTGCCCTCCTTTTGTTTCTCGAGCAGCTTGCGCTTGCGGGTGATGTCGCCGCCGTAGCACTTCGCCGTGACGTTCTTGCGCAGGGCCTTGACGCTGCTGCGGGCGATGATCTGGCCCCCGATGGCCGCCTGGATGGCGACCTCGAACATTTGCCGGGGGATCAGTTCCCGCATCTTCTCCACCACCTCCCGCCCGCGGCGGTACGCGCTCTCCCGATGCGCAATCACCGACAGGGCGTCGACGCGATCCCCGTTGACCAGGATGTCCAGCTTGGTCAGGGGCGCCGCCTGGTAGCGCTCGAAGCGGTAGTCGAACGAGGCATAGCCCCGGCTGCACGACTTCAGCCGATCGAAGAAATCGAGCACCACCTCGGACAGCGGCAGCTCGTACTCGAGCTGCACCTGGCTGCCCGTGTAGTGCATCCGTTTCTGCACTCCGCGCTTCTCGATGCAGAGCTTGATCACGTTGCCGACGTGCTCGTGCGGCACCAGGATGCTGGCGGTGATGACAGGCTCTCGGATCTCGGCAATGACGTTGCTGTTCGGCAGCCGTGACGGGTTGTCGACCTCGACGATGGCGCCGTCCGTGGTGAGCACCTGGTACACGACAGTCGGGGCCGTCGTGATAAGGCTCAGGTGGTATTCGCGTTCAAGCCGCTCCTGCACGATCTCCATGTGGAGCATACCCAGGAAGCCGCAACGGAAGCCGAAGCCGAGGGCGGTGGAAGTCTCCGGCTCGAAGTGCAGCGCCGCGTCGTTGAGCCGCAGCTTCTGCAGCGCCTCGCGCAGGCCCTCGTAGTCCTCCGAGTTGATCGGAAAGAGGCCCGCGAAGACCCGCGGCTGGACCTGCTTGAACCCCGGCAGTGCTGCCGCACAGGGGGTGTTGTCCAGCGTGAGCGTGTCCCCCACGGGGGCCCCGTCGATCTCCTTGATTCCGGCGATCAGGAACCCCACCTGGCCGGTAGCGAGCCGCTCGCGGTCGGTCCGCTTGGGCGTGAAGATGCCGACGCGATCGGCGTTGTAGGCGCGTCCCGTGGACATGACACGAATGCGGGCACCCTGCTCCAGCACGCCGTTGACGACGCGGACGAGGGACACGACGCCGACGTACTTGTCGAACCACGAGTCGATGATGAGGGCCTGCAGCGGTTCGTCCGGGTTCCCCCGTGGCGCCGGGATGCGATGGATGATCGCCTCCAGCACGTCCTCGACGCCGACGCCTGTCTTGGCGCTGGTCAGCACGGCGTCCCCGGCCTCGATGCCGATGATCTCCTCGATTTCTTCCTTGACGCGCTCGGGCTCGGCCGAGGGCAGGTCGATCTTGTTGATGACCGGGATCACCTCCAGCCCGGCCTCGACGGCCGTATAACAGTTGGCGACGCTCTGGGCCTCGACGCCCTGCGCGGCGTCCACGATCAGGATCGCTCCCTCGCAGGCCGCCAGCGAGCGCGAGACCTCGTAGGAAAAGTCCACATGGCCGGGCGTGTCGATGAGGTTGAGCTGGTACTCGCGGCCGTCGCGCGCCTTGTACTGCAGGGAGACCGACTGCGCCTTGATGGTGATGCCGCGCTCCCGCTCGAGGTCCATGGAGTCGAGCACCTGCGCCGCCATCTCCCGCTCGGACAGCCCGCCGCAGACCTGGATGAAGCGGTCCGCGAGCGTCGACTTGCCGTGGTCGATGTGGGCGATGATGGAGAAATTGCGGATCAGTTCCATGGGGGGCACGCAGCACGCCGGCTCCGGGCCGGCCGGGCATTATACCGATCCGGCCGGGCGGGAGGGCTCAGGAAGCCGCTGCGGCCAGTGCGGCCCGCAGGCGGCCGGTATCGAGCACATGCTTGCAGACCACCTCGTCGTCGAGGCACAGCACGGGGACATCGCGGCCGAAGCGCGCCACCAGCCCGGGCACGTCGTCGATGTCGACGAGCAGGAGCGCGGCCCCGGGCCCGATGAGCTCGCGCACCCCTGCTTCCATCTGCTCGCACAAGGAACAATCACGCCGCGTGTAGATCACCAGCCCGGAAGTGTTCATGCGCCGCCGCAGCCGGTCCCGTCCGTGCGCCGCAGGATCATGGGCTGGAGCGCCGAGTCCCCGGCGTGCCGCCGGCCATAGCCCCGGGCCCAGCGCAGCCCGAGCAGAAAGCCCGCGACCGCGCCGCCGATGCTGCCCAGCTCACCGGCACCGAGCCCGACGCCGGCCGCCACCCCGCCGGCTAGCGCGGCCAGCAGGGGCACCAGGTAGACGACCAGGGCTGCTCGCAGCACCGCGTCCTCGCCGAGTCCGATCAAGACCTGGTCCCCGGGCGCCACGGCCACGGGGCCGGTCACGGCCCGCACCTTGTGGAGCCGGTCCCCCAGCAACTTCCCCAGCACGCCGCCTCCGCAGCCACGACCCTCGGCACAGCGGGCACACTCGACCTGGCGCTGGCAGGCCACCAGCGCCCACTCGCCATGAACTTCCAGTACGCGGCCGGTCTCGGTGATCACTGCGGGGCGGACTCAACCGCCCGCGCGGAGCGTGCCAGCCGCTCCACCGTTCTGGGCGGCGCCTCGCCCACGGCCGTCACCTGGTGACCGTCGACGACAAGCGTGAACGCGTGCGCCGCACCCATGCGCGACAGGCCGAACAACTCCTCGTCCATCGCTTCGGCAGGCTCGATGAACAGTGAGACAGACGCGAGCCCATCGGAGTACACGAGGTGCTCGACGGCGTGGTCGCCGCCCGGCAGCTTCCGCACGCGGCCCTCGCGCAGCTCGAATCCCGGCGGCGGGTCGGCGGCGAACCACCCGACCTCAGCCAGCGCTCCCCCGCTGCCTGCCTCGGCCGGCTCCTGCTCGTACCAGGTGAAGCCGTCGATGGACACGTCCGGCTGCAACCGGGCATCGGAGATATCGGCCGGGATTATCATGCTCACGAACTGGATCTGCTCGAGCGTCACCCCGGCCGGATCGAGCAGCTGGACCTTCAGGGGAATCGCCGTCAACTGGTCCAGCCACAGCCGGTGGCCGTAGCGAAACTCGTCGCGAGGCCGGATCTCGATCACGCGGGCACTACGCCCGAGCTTGCTGTCGTCGCCGGCCGCCGCGAACCCGTACCACTCTTCGATCTCGCTCGAACCCTGCAGCAGGGCGCCGATCAGCGGCGCGCCGTGCCGGCCCGCGCGGTGCTCGACCAGCACGGTCTGCTGGTCAGCGAAGATACAGGTGACCTTGTCGTTCTGGCGCAATATCTCGCGCCCGGGCTGGTCCCGGGAAAACAGACGCTCCGAGATCTCGCCGTCCAGCGCGCGGTGGATGACGTGCATGGTTTCGACACGGTTGCCGACCATGTGGACAAAAGTGCCCTCATAGCTCAGCGACTCGACGGCATGTTCCATCCGTGCCAGCCAGTCGCGCGCATCGCTGGCCTGAACGGCCGCAGGCAGCAGCCAGACCAGCAGCACCAACGCCCTTGTATGGAGGCGCAGGCGCGTCATCGCGTGGTCCCGCTCTCCCTCTCGTCGCCGTCCTC
>JASFEC010000253.1:0-3477 GCA_050125045.1 Gammaproteobacteria bacterium
TGCCCGACATCATCGCTTCCAGCGGCGGGATGCCGAAGCCCTCGAAGAGCGACGGGAACACGAACAAGTCAGAAGCCTGGTACAACGCCGGGAGGTCCGCGTTGGCGACGAAGCCGGTGAAGATGACCCGGTCCGACAGCCCGAGTCTCGCGACTTCCGCCTCGACAGCCTCCGCGCCGGACCAGCGGCTGCCGGCCAGCACCAGCGTATGGGACAGGCCCTGGCGACAGAGCTTCGCGAAGGCCTGCAGCAGGCGCACGTGGTTCTTCGAGGGATGCTCGATCCTGGCCACATAGAGCAGGTAAGGGCCATTGATCCCGAACTTCTCCGCCACGGCCACGGTGGCCGCCGGTCGGTTCATGTGCAGGAACCGCGTGTGGTCGAAACCGTTATGGATGGTCGTCACTTTGCCCGGATCGACTGCCGCGTGCTCGACGAGGTCACGTGCCGTGGCCTGGCTGACTGCCACCACCCGGGTCAGCCGGCGCATCAGCCGGGGCAGGATGCGCCGGACATAAGCGACTCTCCAGCGATCGTACTTGTCGGTGATGTGAACCTGGGCGAGGTCGTGCACGGTCCCGACACTGGGAATGCCATACCAGAATCCGAGCCGCCGGTTGCCCGCGGGCAGCCAGACCACGTCGCAGCCATAAGCGAGGAGGAGGACCGGCAGCAGGAGCAGATGCCACAGGATGCTGATGACGGGCTGCTCGAGCCAGTCGGGGAGCGCGACGACCTTCAGGTCGTGGCCGTCGAGTTCCAACGCCCGGGCTGCGGAGCGGGTGGAGAAAACGATGACCTGGGCATCGGGCGCCGCCCGCGGCAACCGGCGAATCAGGTGACCGACATATTGGCCGATGCCGGATTTGCCGGCGTCGGCGGCGAAGGCGGACACGCCAATCTTCATCGTGCTTTCTCCAGAGAGCGCGTAAGGGCATCAAGGTAGCCGGCGTGGCTGAATTGCTTGCCCGCGGTTCGGGTTGCGCCCTCCGAAAGCCGCGCGGCCAGCGTGTCGTTGTGCAGGATCCTTTCCAGCGCCGCGGCGAGCGCGTTTACGTCGGCCGCCGGGCACAGCAGCCCGTTGACCTCATGCTCGAGCCAGTCCGTGATGCCGCCGGTGTCGAAGCCCACCACGGGCCGTCCCCGGGCCATTGCCTCGACGCCGACCATCCCGAATGGTTCCGGCCAGCGCGAGGGCACCACCGTGACCATGGCGTCGGCATAGTGGGCTTCGAGTTGATCGTGGGGGACCCAGCCAGTGAAGCGCACCCGATCCTTCAGGCCGAGCTCACGGGCCATGGCCTGGCACTGAGGCAAGTGATTGCCGTCGCCGACTACGGTCGCCTGCCATTCACCTGGCAGCACGGCCAGCGCATGCAGCATCAGGTCGACACCCTTGCCGCGGACGATCTGGCCGACGAACAGAATGTTCGGCTTATCAGTGCGGGGCAGCGCTCGCAGGCCGGTCACGGCCCGGGGCACAGGATGGACCACGTCGATATGCTCGGCATTGAAGCCATTGCGCTCAAGCTGGCCGGCGACCCAGCGGCTGCCCGCGACATAGCGCCGCATGCCGCGGTTGGCAGTCATGTTGCGCTGGAACGCGCCGAAGCCGCGGAAGCTGACAGGCATGATGCTGCCCGCCGGCGAACGCTCGACAAAACAGCCCGCTGCATAGCAGGTGGCGCCGGCAGGGCGCTCGCATACCTTGCCCGTGAGAGGGAAGTACTTGTGGCGGCGCGGACAATACACGTCGTGATCGTGGACAAACCGGATCGAAGGCCGAAGTTCCGCCAGGCGTCGGGCCAGGGGGGCGTCGGCCAGCTTGTGGACCAGCACGACGTCGGGGTCGAATGACTGCAGGATGGAGATATCCCTCCCGGCGGCGGCAAATGGCCCGAGAAAGTCGGGCGCCTCTGCTCCATCGAGGTGCAACAGCGCCTGCGCCGAGCCGCGCTCAGCCAGGCCCGAGGCGGTGTCATGCAGGATCTGCTCCACACCACCGAAGAACCGGGCATGCTGATGGACGTGGAGAACTTTCATCGGTTGCGCCGCCCCACTACGTCGCCGTATAGGGCAGCCATGCGGGCACCGATCGACTGCCAATTGAATTCGCTGTACGCCCTGACTCGACCGGCCTCGCCGATGGCCTGGCGCCGGGCTGGGTCACGAAGGAGCCCGATGATCGAGGCAGCGATAGAGTCCGGCGACTCCGGCTCAACCAGGAGAGCATCTGAGCCGTCTCGCACGAATCCTGGAATCCCTCCGACACGGGCGGCCACAACGGGTCGTCCAGCGGCCCAGGCTTCGAGCACAACAATGCCGAAGGGCTCGTGGATCGAAGGCAGGCAGAAGACATCGGCGGCATGGAAGGCGTCAGCCAGGGACTGGGAATCCGGCCCGATAGGGGGCACGAGATGCACTCGGCCGGCTAGGCCCATGGCCTCGATTTCGGCACGGATACGCGCCGCGTAAGCGGGACGAGTGACCGGGCCGACCAGCACGAGATGGGCATCTGGCGCCGCGGCCAGCACCGAGGGGAACGCCTGCGCCAGGGTCAGCTGATTCTTCTGCGGGTCGATGCGGCCAAGACAGAGCACTACCTGCGCAGTGCTGGGGATGTTCAAGGTGCGCCGGAACGCGGCCCCGTCACCCTCGGCGAAGCGACCCGGGTCGACGCCGTTAGACATGAACTCGACGCGCTGGTTGGGCAGCATGGCTCGCGCGGCATCGTACTCGCTGCGACCGACGCAGATCACGGCCGCGGCATCCGTGAGCACACGGCGTGAGCCAAGCAGCAACCCGAGCGGCTTGCCCCACTCGAGCTTGCCACGCGTCGGCGCAGCCAGGTCATTGGTCTCGGAGACCGGCACATCGAACACGCCGCCATGCAGCGTCACAACATAGGGGATCCGGCGCAGCAAGGCTGCGGTGCGCACAATCCCCCCCAGCCGCTTGCCCGAGTGAGCATGCAGCAGATCCACGCCGGGCTCCCTGATCAGGTTGCGCAGGAGTTCCAGTGACAGGAGGTTGCCCCCCTTAAGATCCATGTCCGCGCGCTCCGCGTCGTCGAGGCCGAGAAAGGGGTAGCAGTAATCGAAGCGGCGCACCTCGATGCCGCGGAGGCTCGCCCGGCACTCGGCAGACAGTGCGAGGCTCGTAAAAATCCGGGTCGGATGGCCTGCAGCGGCCAGCGCCCGGCTGGTCTCGAGAACGGTGGTTTCCGTGCCACCCCACGAGTCCGTGACGAACCGGCGGGGCACCTGGATGGTGCTAATGCCGGCGGGCGCGTGGACTGGAGCAGGCATCGGGCCGACGCTCATGACGCCACCCGCTGCAGGGCCTCGCCGGCAGCCTCGTTGGGCCGGCGGTCCCCGACGATCCGGGCCGGAACGCCCACGGCGATACTGAAGGGCGGCAGGTCCCGGTTCACCACCGCGCCTGCGCCAACAACGCTGCCACGCCCGATGCGCACTC
>JASFEC010000254.1:0-3468 GCA_050125045.1 Gammaproteobacteria bacterium
ACTGCTGTTCGGCCGTGCGAGCCTCGGCTGGCGCGGGCGCCAGGCTGTGCACTGGGTGCTCGCGGGCTATGGCCTACTGGCGCTCTCGTATTTCGGCAGCCGTTTCGTGCTGGAGTACGTGCTCGGTCGACAGTGGGGCTAGGAGGGCGACACCCGACTTGAACGAGGTTCCGCTAGGCACGCTGTTCTCGCTGCTGGCGCTCCTGCTGCTGCTCTCGGCGTTCTTTTCGAGCACCGAGACGGCCATGATGTCCATCAACCGTTACCGGATGCGCCATCGCGCGCGCCAGGGCCAGCGCGCGGCGCGACTCGCCGAAGCGCTGCTGCAGCGGCCGGACCGGCTGATCGGCCTGATCCTCCTCGGCAACAACTTCGTCAACATCCTGGCGTCCTCGCTGGTCACCATCATCGCCCTGCGCCTCGGCGGCGAGGGCGCCATCGCCATCGGTGCCGGCATCCTGACGCTGGTGATCCTGGTCTTTTCCGAGGTGGCGCCGAAGACCCTGGCGGCCCTGCACCCGGAGCGCCTGGCGCTGCCTGCAGCTCTGGTCTACTACCCGCTTCTCAAGCTCACCTACCCCGTCGTCTGGGTGGTCAACCTGCTGGCCAACGGCGTGCTGCGGCTGCTCGGCGTGCGCACCGAGCAAGTACAGGGGCATGCGCTGTCGCACGAGGAGCTGCGCACCGTGGTAACAGAGGCCGGCGCACTGATTCCCAAGCGCCACCAGCGCATGCTGATCAGCGTGCTCGAGCTGCAGGACGTCACGGTCGACGACATCATGATCCCGCGCAACGAGATCGCCGGCCTCGACCTGGAGGACGACTGGGACCAGCTGATGGAGAGCCGGCACACGCGCCTTCCCGTCTACCGCGGCGACCTCGACCAGGTCATCGGCATTCTGCACCTGCGCACCATCATCCACCGCGTGCTGGATCACGAGCTGACCCCCGAGGATCTCGCGGACCGGGCAGCGGAGCCCTATTTCGTGCCCGAGGGCACACCGCTGCACACCCAGCTCCTGAACTTCCAGCGCGCCAAGCGCCGGCTGGCGCTGGTGGTCGACGAGTACGGCGACATTCAAGGCCTGGTGACGCTGGACGATATCCTCGAGGAGATCGTCGGCGAGTTCACGACGGACCCGGCCGACATTTATCGCGAAGTGCAGCCGGAGCCCGACGGCACCTACATGGTAAGCGGCTCCGCCAATGTCCGGGAGCTCAACCGGACCATGGCGTGGCGGCTGCCGACCGACGGGCCGAAGACGCTGAACGGGCTCATCGTGGAGCGCCTGGAAACGATCCCGGAGGCCGGCGCGCGCCTGAAACTGGCGGGCTACGAGCTGGAAATCGTTCAGACCGCCGACAACGCCGTGCGCGCGATCCGGGTGCGGCCGCCGGGCAAGCCGGCCGCCTCCGACAGCTAGCCGAAAGCAGCCTCGACCGCCTCGCCGAGGCGCCGCACCGGAACCACCTCCAGGCCTTCCACCCGCCCGCGGGGCGCGTTCGCCGCCGGCACGATGGCGCGCTTGAACCCGTGCTTGGCAGCTTCTCGGAGCCGCTCTTCCCCGTAGGGCACGGGCCGGATCTCCCCGGCCAGGCCGACTTCGCCGAAGGACACGAGCCCGGTCTCCAGCGGCCGGTCACGCAGGCTGCCCAGCGCCGCCAGCAGCATCGGAAGGTCGGCCGCGGTCTCGACGATGCGCACGCCGCCGACCACGTTCACGAACACGTCCTGGTCGTACATCGCGATGCCGGCATGGCGGTGAGTCACCGCGAGCAGCAGCGCCAGCCGGTTGGCATCGAGGCCGACGGAAACCCGGCGCGGATGACCGGAGTGACTCTCGTCGACCAGCGCCTGCACTTCCACCAGCAGGGGCCGGCTGCCCTCGCGGGCCACCATGATGGCGCTGCCCGCGACCGCTCCGTCGTGACCTGAAAGGAAAATCGAGGAGGGATTCGGCACCTCGCGCAGGCCCTGCCCCGTCATGGCGAAGACCCCGATTTCGTTGGCCGCGCCGAAGCGGTTCTTCACCGCCCGGATGATCCGGAAGCGGCTGCCGACGTCACTCTCGAAATACAGCACCGCGTCCACCATGTGCTCGAGCACGCGCGGCCCGGCGATGGCGCCGTCCTTGGTCACATGGCCGACCAGGAACACGGCCGGGCCGCCCTGCTTCGCATAGCGCACCAGGCGGGCGGAGCTCTCGCGCAGCTGGGCCACGGCACCGGGAGCCGACTGCAAGGCGTCGGTATGCATGGTCTGGATGGAGTCCACCACCAGCACCCGCGGCCGCACCGTGTCGGCCTGCGCGAGGATGCGCTCGATGTTGGTCTCTGCCAGCAGCTGCAGGGCGGTTTCCGGCATGCCAATGCGTCGCGCCCGCATGCCGACCTGGCGGAGGGATTCCTCGCCGGTGACGTAGAGCGCCGGAAGGGAACCGGCCAGGCGCACCGCGGCCTGCAACAGCAGCGTGGACTTGCCGATCCCCGGATCGCCGCCGATCAAGGTGACGGAACCCGGCACCATGCCGCCGCCGAGGACGCGGTCGAGCTCGGCAATCCCGGTGGGCCAGCGCTCCTCCAGCTCGCCCTCGACCTCCGAAACCAGCCGGGGCGCCTCGCCCGCCCAGCCGACGGCGCGCGTGCGCGGCGCGTCCAGCGTCTCCTCGAGCGTGTTCCAGCGGCCGCAGTCGGGACACTGGCCGACCCACTTGGGGCTGGAACCGCCGCACTCGGTGCAGACGAACTGGGTGCGGGCCTTGGCCATCTCTCCTCCGGCGACTACGGCGAGCCGCCAAGTTACACAGTGCCTGCTGCGGGCCGCAAGCATAAAATGCGCGTGACAATAGTGTGACGGCCCGCCCGGACTTGTGGAAAAGGTGCGTTACGCTGTTCAATTGTGTGCTGGGCCGGAACTGCCGGCCAGCCTGGCCGTGGTGGCACGGCGCGCGTTAGCCAGGACCGGACCGTCACGGACCAAAAGAATTACTAATGAGCCTCCAGGACAAGATCCGCTACTTCGAGTTCACCCATACCGGCCAGGTGCGGGACCACAACGAGGACGCCGTTTTCGGCGACATGGACCTCGGGCTGGTCCTGCTGGCGGACGGCATGGGCGGCTACAACGCCGGCGAGGTGGCGTCCGAGCTGGCCATCAAGACCGTCACCGACATGGTCAGGGCCGGCGTCGAGCGCGAGCATCGCAGCGGCATCGACGAAACGAGCGGCCTGATGAGGCAGAGCATCGCTCTGCGCAATTCGATCATCCGCGCCAACAAGATCATCTGGCAGACCGCCCAGGCGCAGCCGCAGTGCCGCGGCATGGGCACCACTATCGTGGGCTGCCTGTTCTACGATGATCGCGTCTCCATCGCCCACGTGGGCGACTCCCGGGTCTACCGGCTGCGCAAGAACCGCTTCGAGCAGCTGACCCTCGATCACTCGCTGATGCAAGAGCTGGTCGACCGG
>JASFEC010000255.1:0-3448 GCA_050125045.1 Gammaproteobacteria bacterium
GGCGGCACTCCTGGCTGCGCTCGCGTTCCCCGGTCCGGCCCAGGGCTGGAGCGGCGAGGCGCACCGGGCCGCGGCGGCGGTGACGACCGACCTGCTCTGCGCGGGGGCAGCAGGCGAAATGGCGACCGTGCTCGGCGACTGGTCCGTCGAGGAGGCCGTCGTCTGGCCCGACCGGGTGCGAGACCAGCCCCGGTGGGCCCATACGCGCGACTGGCACTATATGAATATCGAAGACGAAGTGCCGGTCACCCGGGACGCCCCGGTGGACGGCGGCCGGATCCTGCCGGCGATCAGGGCCAACCTGGAGCTGCTGGGTGACGCCTCCCTGCCGACGACCCAGCGGCGCCGGGCGCTCGCATTCGCGCTCCACCTCGTGGTCGATCTCCACCAGCCCTTGCACGTGGGCCGCGCGGCCGACCGGGGCGGCAACGCGGTGCGGGTCAGGTTCGAAGACCGGGAGATCAACCTGCACCAGCTATGGGACGGACGGTTGCTGAGCAGCAGCGGGCTCCGCGCGGCGGAATACGCGCGGACTCTTGCGCCGCTGGCCGAGCTCGGCCGGGCGAGCTGGTCCGTCGGCACGCTGGAGGACTGGGCGGACGAGTCCCGACGGCTGCGCCCCTGGGTGTACGACTTCGATCAGCGCCGCAGCGTACCCCGGATCTCCCGCCGCTATGCCGAAACGGGGCGCCAGCTGGTCGCAGTGCGGCTCGCGCAAGCCGCGGTGCGCAGCGCGCAGCTGCTCAATGACCTCTGGTGCCCGTCTGATTGAGCCCGGTGGCATTGCCGCCGGGCTACCGGGGCCGTCAGTAGGTGTAGCTGGCCTGGAAGCCCAGCGGGATGCCAATGGCCCAGTAGATCAGCAGGAAGCCGCTCCAGGCGATGATGAACACCACCGAGTACGGCACCATCATCGCCACTAGAGTACCGATGCCGGCATTAGTCACGTAGCGCTGGCAGAACACCACGATCAGCGGGAAGTACGGCAGCAGGGGCGTGATGATGTTGGTCGTCGAGTCACCCACACGGTAGGCGGCCTGGGTCAGGTCCGGTGAAATGCCGAGGCTCATCAGCATCGGCACCAGGATCGGCGCCAGCAACGCCCACTTGGCGGAAGCCGAGCCCACCAGCAGGTTGACCACCCCGGTGACGAGCACGATACCGATCAGCGTGACCTGGGCCGGCATGCCGAGCGAGCGCAGGAAATTGGCGCCCTCGATGGCGATCAGCGCACCGAGGTTCGACTGGCCGAAAGCGTAGATGAACTGGGCGGCGAAGAAAGCCATGACCATGTAGTAGCCCATGTCGTTCATGGCCTTGGTCATGCCGTGAATCACGTCCCGATGGCTCTCGAACTTCCCCGAGGCATAGCCGAAGACGATGCCTGGCACGATGAACAGGAGGAAGATCAGGGGCACGATGGAGCGCATCAGCGGCGCTGCCGGACTGGCCAGCTCGCCCGCCTGGTCCCGCCAAGGGGAGCCCTCAGGGAGGGCGGTGAGCGCGATCACAACCAGGGTGACAACCATCGACCACAGCGACCAACGGAGCGCCCGGCGCTCGCCGGCCTCCAGCGGCTCCATCTTGGGCAAGTCGCTCAGGTCCCCATCCAGCGGCGTGTTCTTCAGGCGCGGCTCCACTACCTTGTCGGTCAGCAGCCAGCCCAACCCGATGATCAGCAGCGAGGAGATGGCGGTGAAGAAATAGTTGTTGAGCGGGTTGATCAGGAGCTCGGAGTCGAGCACCTGGACGCCGGCCTGGGTAATGCCCGCCAGCATGGGGTCGACGCTGGAGGGTACGAAGTTGGCGGAGAAGCCGCCCGACACGCCGGCGAATGCCGCGGCGATGCCTGCCAGCGGGTGACGCCCCGCGGCGTAAAAGATGACACCGCCAAGCGGCACCACCAGGACGTAGCCCGCGTCCACTGCCGTGTGGCTGATGATGCCCACCGTGATGACCATGGGGGTCAGCAGCCAGCGCTTGGTGAAGGACAGCAGCGCCCGCAGCGCCGCGTTGATGAAGCCCGAGTACTCCGCCACGCCGATGCCGAGCATCGCGACCAGCACCACGCCGAGGGGCGGGAACGCGACGAACACCTGGACCATCTGGGCGACGAAGCCGGTGAATTCCTGGCCTGCCAGCAGGTTGTTGATCACGACCGGCTCCCCGGTACGGGGGTCGATCGCCGAGAAAGAAACCGGCGCCAGCAGCGCGGAGACGATCCAGGTCAGGACCAGCGCGATCAGGAACAGTACCGCGGGATCCGGCAGCTTGTTCCCGGCGCGCTCGATCCAGTCGAGGATCCGCGCAATGCGGGGATTGACAGTCGTGTTCTCTGCTGCGGGTTGCTGGCTGCTCATCGGCTGCCTCCTCTGCGCGAAGGCGGCAGTATAGCCGCGTCGATGAGAATGTGCGGCCCCCGGCCCGGCTCAGCGGGCGTCGCGCCGCCGCTTGCGCGCCCGCAGGGCCACAACTCCGCCGATCACCGCCAGCACTCCGGCGATTGCGTAAAGGGCGACCACCACCCACGTACCCAGCTCGAATTGCTCGACCATTTTTGCCTCCTCTCGCCAGCCCCGAGTGTACCGCGGTACCGGGGCGTGCTCACTCCGGCCTTCGCCGCGGGCAGATGCCAGGGTGTCGGCTGCCAGATTGCCTTGCCGACGCGTATGGGTCAGCATCGGCCGCGCAATCCGGAGCCCGAGGAGAAACAGATGCCGCGCAGTTTACGCGTCCCGCATACCCTGGTGCTGCTGTTCGGCATGATGGTTCTGGCTCTCGTGGCGACCTGGCTGCTGCCCTCGGGGCAGTTCCAGACCGAGCTGAACGAGGCGGGTCGCGAGGTCGTCCTGCCCGGCAGCTTCGCCGTGGTTCCGGACGCGCGCGCCCTGATGCCGTGGGAGCTGCTGACCGTGGTCCCGCGTGCCCTCGCGGACGCGCAGGACATCATTTTCTTCGTGCTGATCGTCGGCGGCGCGATCAGCGTGCTGCGCGCCACCGGCACGATCGACGCACTCCTCGGCGCCGTGCTGCGACGGGTGAGCGGGCGGCCGGGCCTCCTGATCGGGACCGGCATGGCGATCTTCGCCGCCGGCTCGGCGACCCTCGGCGTGGCCGAGGAATACATTCCTCTCACGATGGTGCTGATTGCCCTGTGCGCCGCCATGCGCATGGACACGGTGACGGCGATCGGCATGGTGGTGTGCGGCTACAGCATCGGCTACGGCGTCGCTGCGCTGAATCCGTTCACCGTGCTCGTGGCGCAGAACGTCGCGGGGCTGCCGCCGGCATCCGGCCTGGGCTTCCGGCTGGCGCTATTCCTGCCCTTCCTGGCCATCGGCATCCATCATGTCTGGTCCTACGCCCGCCGGGTGCAGGCGGAGCCGTCAAGCAGCCTGGTGCACGACGTCGAGGGTGCGCAGCATACCCCGAGCGCCCTGCCCCAGCG
>JASFEC010000256.1:0-3420 GCA_050125045.1 Gammaproteobacteria bacterium
GTCAACATGAAGCTCCAACAGCATGCCTTCGAGATCAACCGCACCCAGGCCATCGATTTTCTCAACACGCGTGAGCGGCTCTACGTCGTCGACGCCTTCGCTGGCTGGGATCCCAAGTACCGGATCAAGGTCCGGGTCATCTGCGCCCGCCCCTATCACGCGCTGTTCATGCGCAACATGCTGATCCGGCCGACGGCGGAGCAGCTGGCGGACTTCGGCGAGCCGGATTACGTGATCTTCAATGCCGGCAGCTTCCCGGCCAATCGCAATGTGCCCGGGATGACCTCCGGCACCAGCATTAATCTGCAGTTCGGTCACCGGGAAATGGTGATCCTCGGGACCGAGTACGCCGGCGAGATGAAGAAAGGCGTGTTCACCATCATGAACTACCTGATGCCGGCGCAGGGCGTGCTCTCCATGCACTGCTCTGCCACGGAGGGCGAGCACGGCGACACCTCTATCCTGTTCGGGCTCTCGGGCACGGGCAAGACAACGCTTTCCGCCGATCCAAAGCGACGCCTGATCGGCGACGACGAGCACTGCTGGAGCGATGAGGGCATTTTCAACATCGAGGGCGGCTGCTACGCAAAGGTGATCGACCTCTCCGAGGAGGCGGAGCCCGATATCTACCGGGCGCTGCGCTTCGGCTCCGTGCTCGAGAACGTCGTCTACGATACCGAGTCGCGCGAAGTCGACTATGCCGACACGTCGATCACAGCCAACACGCGCGGTTCCTACCCGATCGAGTACATCGACAACATCAAGACCCCCTGCATGGGCGGGCACCCGAAGAACATCATCTTCCTGACCTGCGACGCCTTCGGCGTGCTGCCGCCGGTCAGCCGCCTGACGCCGGAACAGGCGATGTATCACTTCATCAGCGGCTACACGGCCAAGGTCGCGGGCACCGAGGTCGGGGTGACCGAGCCGGAGGCCACGTTCTCGCCCTGCTTCGGCGGTCCCTTCCTGGTCTGGCACCCGGCCAAGTACGCCGAGCTGCTGGCGGCGCATATCCGCCAGCACGACGCGAACGTGTGGCTGGTCAACACCGGCTGGTCCGGCGGCGCCTACGGCACGGGCAAGCGGATGAAGCTCCCCTACACCCGGGCCATCATCGACGCGATTCACTCTGGCGAACTGGCCGAGCAGCCTACGGAGGTCGACCCGATCTTCGGTCTCGCGATCCCGAGCTCGTGCCCCGGCGTGCCGGACGAGATTCTCGCGCCCCGCAACACCTGGGCCGACAAGGCCGCCTACGACGCCACCGCTCTCAAGCTCGCCCGGCTGTTCGCGGATAATTTCGCGCACTACGAGGACGTCGCCGGGCGGGATATCAGCGAGGCCGGACCGCGGGTCAAGGCGGCCTGAGGCTTTCTCGCGCTAGCGAGCGGCCTGGGGACGCGGCATGAGAGACACGCGCCGTGCGGCGCGCCGCTTCCTCGCGGCGGTCGAGTTCGATGACCTGGGCGCGCTCCTGCGCGTGGTCGCCTCGCTGGTCGTGGCGGCGGCCCTGGCTTTCCTCCCGGACTGGCAAGGCCTCGAGCCCGCAGCGCGTCGCGCCCTGTTCATCCTTGTCTTCGCCGCCGGTCTCTGGGCCACCGAGGCAATCCCGGCCTTCGCCGTCTCCCTGCTGATCATCGGCCTCTGTATCCTGCTGCTTGGACGGCCGGACGGCGTGTTCGTGCCCGCCGACGATCCCGAGCGCTGGCAGATCTTCATCGCGCCCATGGCGAGCCCGCTGATCTGGCTGTTTCTCGCCGGGTTCATCCTGGCGGAGGCGGCGGCGCGCACCGGGCTCGACCGCACCCTCGCGGGCCTGGTGTTCAAGGCGGCGGGGGTGCGCGCGGCGTCGGTCCTGCTGGCCGCCATGCTGATCACCTTCGTGTTCTCCATGTTCATGTCGAACACCGCCACGGCGGCGATGATGATCGCCGTCGTCACGCCGTTGCTGCGGACCCTGCCGCCCGGCCACAATTTTCGCCCCGCGCTGCCGCTGGGCATCGCCGTTGCCGCCAACCTGGGCGGCATGGGCACGCTGGTGGGCACCCCCCCGAACGCCATTGCCGCCGGTTTCCTCCGCCGCGCGGGCGAGCAGCTGTCCTTTCTGGAGTGGATGCTGCTCGGGCTGCCGCCGGCAGTGCTGCTGGCCGCCGGGCTGTTCACCTTCCTGCTGTACCGCTACCGACCCACGGGACTGCGCCTCGATCGCAGCGCACTGGCGGCAGTCCACCAGAGCGGTCCGCGGGCCCCGCGCTGGCAGCGTGCCATCGTCGTGCTGGTCTTCTCGGTGACCCTGGCGCTTTGGATGTTCGGCCCGGCGCCGGCCGCCGCCGTGGCCTTCGTGCCCATCACGGTCCTGTCCGTGACCGGCGTCATCGGCGTCCAGGAGATCCGCCAGCTCCGCTGGGACGTGCTCATCCTCATGGCCGGCGGGCTGGTTTTGGGAGTGGCGGTTACGGAGACCGGGCTCGCAGCCTGGATCGTGGGCGGACTGCCGACGTCGGAACTGGGCATTCTCGGCGCCGCGCTGGTGTTCGCCCTTCTCACGACGGCGCTGTCGAACTTCATGAGCAACACGGCGACCGCCAACATCCTGGTACCGCTGGGCGCCGCCGTGGGCATGGGCTTCTCCGGCGGCGCGGGCATCCTGCCCGTGGTGATTGCCTTGTCGGCCTCCACGGCAATGTGCCTGCCGATCGCAACGCCGCCGAACGCTATTGCCTTCTCGACCGGCGAGCTGCACACACGCTCATTCCTGGCGCCGGGACTCGCGCTGGCGGTAGCGACGCCGCTCGTGACGGTGGCCTGGGTCAGCTGGTTGCTGCCCCGGCTCGGCTGACTTCACGCCGGCCCGGCTCAGGCCGGGCCCGGCCGCCAGCTACCCTTGAGGTGCGGTGTCTGGTCCGCGGCCGACACCAGCCAGTAGGGGTGACTCCCGTCCTCCTCCTTGGTGCCTGCCCGCAACTCGACGCGGCCGGGCAACAACAGGGGCTTGAGGAACCGGGCCTCGAGGCGGGCTCCGGCAGCCGGCAAGGTCGGCGCCAGGCCGCCGAGGCAGCGAGCGAGGGACCACATCCCGTGGGCGATGGCGCCGGGAAAGCCAAAGGGCCGCGCAGCCATCGCCGCAAGATGTATGGGATTCCAGTCACCTGACACTCTGGCATAGGCCCGCCCCGTGTCGGCCGGCACGTCCCAGGTTGCCACGACCGGTGGCAGCGCCGGCGCCTCGACGGGCCGCCGTCGACCCTTGCGCGGTGCCGGCGCCAGGAAACGCATGGTCTCCCGCCAGGCCGGCTCGCCTTCGTGACGTGCCTCGGTCACCAGCTGGAATTCGTCGCCCCGCGCCTTGCTGCGCCCGGCCTCCAGCCGGCACTCGAGCGCCAGGGACGCGGCCACGGGCAGCGGGCGCAGCAGCTCGAT
>JASFEC010000257.1:0-3392 GCA_050125045.1 Gammaproteobacteria bacterium
AGTATAGCCCGTGCCGCTGGACGCCGGCCCCGCGCGGCCCTGTCGTGACGGGTCGCTCTGTTATACTTCGGAATATACGTATGGGGCTTCGGCCCCTTAAATTCAGCAAGCGCGACACAGTTTCGAGGAGTACGCAATGGCGCACACCCTGCCCGACCTGCCCTATGCCATGGATGCGCTCGAGCCCCACATCTCCAAGGAGACGCTCGAGTACCACTACGGCAAGCACCACAAGACCTACGTCGACAAGCTCAACCCCCTGATCGAAGGGACGGAGTGGGCCGACAAGTCGCTCGAGGACGTCATCCGCGGCAGCTCCGGCGGCATCTTCAATAACGCCGCGCAGGTCTGGAACCACACTTTTTACTGGCACTGCCTGTCGCCCAACGGCGGCGGTGAGCCGAAGGGCAAGCTGGCCGAGGCCATCGACGCCTCCTTCGGCTCCTTTGCAGCCTTCAAGGAGCAGTTCTCCGACAAGGCCGTCACCTTGTTCGGCTCGGGCTGGGCCTGGCTGGTCAAGCAGCCCGACGGCAAGCTCGCCATCGTCCAGACCAGCAACGCGGAGACGCCGCTGACCGGGGACGCCACGCCGCTGCTGACCTGCGACGTGTGGGAGCACGCTTACTACATCGACTACCGCAATGCCCGGCCGAAGTACCTCGAGGCCTTCTGGAGCCTCGTCAACTGGGACTTCGTGGCGGCCAACCTGGGCTGACCAGGCAACAACTCAGCAGGAGAACGCTCTCGATGGAAGGCATCAACGAACGCATCAAGCAGACGCTGGAGTCTCATCCCGTGCTGCTGTTCATGAAGGGCACGCCGGATTTCCCCCAGTGCGGCTTCTCGGCCCAGGCCGTGGCCGCGCTGCGCGCCTGCGGGACCGAGTTCGGCTCGTTCAACATCTTCGAAGATCCCGAGATCCGGGAGGGCCTGAAGGCCTACTCCAACTGGCCGACCTACCCCCAGCTCTACGTCAACGGGGAGCTGATCGGCGGCTGCGACATCGTGGTCGAGATGTATCACTCGGGCGAGTTGAAAAAGCTGCTGGACGAGTCGTCCGCAAGGGCCTGAGCAAGCCCGGCCTGTGACAGGGGCGCCGCCACCGGGCGGCGCCCCTTTTCGTTGCCCGGTCGCCGCGCGAGGGCGCGGGGTCAGCGTCGGCGGCTGTCGTAGATATCCCGGAACTGGTTGACGATGAGGCAGAACACGTCGGCGGTGATCCGGGCGTCATAGCCGGCGGAATGGGCCGAGCTGCTGTCCCACTCGAGCCCGGCGGCTTCGACGATGCGCGAAAGCACGGTCTGGCCGTAGGCGACGGCTCCCAGGGTCGCCGTGTCGAGGCTGGAGAAGGGGTGGAATGGGTTGCGCTTGATCCCGCAACGCTCGACCGCGGCATTGAGAAAGTTCAGGTCGAAGAAAGAATTATGGCCCACCAGGATCGCGCGCGTGCAGCCATGCCGCCGGACGGCCGCCCGAACCTCGCGAAAGACGCGCTGCAAGGCATCACGCTCGGGCAGGGCCGGGCGCAGGGGATGCCAGGGATCGATGCCGTTCACTTCCAGCGATGCGGCCTCGACGTTGGCCCCCGGAAAGGGCTGGACGTGATAGCGCCAGTCCTCGCCCCGCTCGAAGTGGCCGTCTGCCGTCGGCTCGACCAGCACTGCGGCGATCTCCAGCAGGGCGTCCGTGCGGGCGTTGAAGCCACCGGTTTCAACGTCCACGACTACCGGCAGAAAGCCGCGAAAGCGGGCCGCCATGAGCCCGTCCAGCGGGCTCCCGGGATCGGACGGGGTGTCGCTCACGCCGGCACCAGGGACCAGCTGACCGTTTCGCCCGCGCGGAAGGGCACCAGCGTGTCGTCACCCGCCGGGTACTCGGCGGGCGGCTGCCAGGGACGGCGCTCCAGCACGATCCGTTCCTCGTTCAGGGGCAGCCCGTAGAAGCGCGGCCCGAACTCGGCGGCGAAGGCCTCCAGCCGGTCGAGCGCCCCGGCCTGCTCGAACAGCTCGGCGTAGATCTCGATGCCCAGCGGCGCGGAATAGATGCCGGCGCAGCCGCAGGAGGATTCCTTGCTGCCGCGGGTGTGCGGCGCACTGTCGGTGCCGAGGAAGAACCGCTCGCTGCCGCTGGTCGCTGCCGCCAGCACGGCTTCCCGGTGCCGCTCCGCTTTCAGCACGGGCAGGCAATAGTTGTGCGGCCGCAGACCACCGGCGAACATCGCGTTGCGGTTGAGCATCATGTGCTGCGGCGTCACGGTGGCCGCCACACCCTCCCGCGCCCCGCGCACGAACTCCACGCCGTCGGCAGTGGTGACATGCTCGAGGACCACGCGCAGCCGCGGGAAGCGGTCTACCGTGGGCGCCAGCACGCGCTCAATGAAAACGCGCTCGCGATCGAAGACGTCCACCTCGGCACGGGTGACCTCGCCGTGGACCTGCAGCACCATGCCGGTCTCTTCCATGGCGGCCAGCGCTGCCTTGCAACGGTCCAGGTCGGTCACGCCAGAGTCCGAGTTGGTGGTCGCACCGGCCGGATAGAGCTTCACGCCGAAGACCGCGCCGCTGTCCTGCGCCCGGCGAATCTCCTCCGGTGGCGTGTTGTCCGTCAGGTAGAGGGTCATCAGGGGCTGGAAGTCGCTGCCGGCGGGCAGCGCCGCGAGGATGCGGTCGCGATAGGCGAGCGCCGCCGCGGTAGTGGTGACGGGCGGGGAGAGATTGGGCATTACGATGGCCCGGGCGAAGCGGGCCGCCGTGTGCGGCAGGACAGCGCGCAGCAGCTCGCCGTCGCGCAGGTGGAGATGCCAGTCGTCGGGGCGACGCAGGGTCAGTCTCATGCTGTGGGCTCCCCGGGCGGTGCGGGCTCCTGGTCGAGCAGCAGGGACAGCGTCAGGCGCACGCCGAAACCCGTCTGGGGTGTTGGCACATGGGCGAGGCCGCCCTTGTGGTGACCCGAGGCCAGGTCCACGTGCAGCCAGGGCAACTCCGGCGGCACGAAGCGCTGCAGGAAACGCGCCGCTAGGATATGGTCGCCGTCGTTGTCCAGGGAGCACTGCATGACATCGGCCACGCGGCTCTCCAGCGCCTCGTCGTAGTCCTCGTCCATCGGGAAGGACCAGACCCGCTCGCCGCAGCCGCGCCCTGCCGCGACCGCCTGCTCGAGCAGCCCGGCGCGGTTGCCGAACACGCCGCTATAGCGATGGGTCAGGGCAGCCACGCAGGCCCCGGTCAGGGTCGCATAGTCGATCACCAGCGCAGGCTGCTCCCGCGCTGCCAGCGCCAGCGTGTCGGCCAGCACCATGCGCCCCTCGGCGTCGGTGTGGATGACCTCGATGGTGGTGCCATTGACCGCCGTCACGACGTCGCGGGACCTGTAGGCAGCGGGCCCGATCCGGT
>JASFEC010000258.1:0-3380 GCA_050125045.1 Gammaproteobacteria bacterium
TGCGTTCGTCCTCGGCCTCGTGCAGCACGCGGCGATTGAACGCAAGCCACGTCAGCTCGCGGTTGAGGTACCAGGCGGGATCTTTCAGGTCGATCTCCGGTTGCTGGGCGCCGGTGGCGGCTTCTGCGCTCTGACTCATGAGGGGACTCCGTGGATATCACTGCAATCTTAGCCAAGCCTGACGACAAAAGCGTGTCGACGGCCCCGGATTGCATTGGGACGGCGCGGGTAGTACCTTGGTCTCTATTCGCCCGCGGCGCAGAGCAAGAAGCAACAGGCTGCGGCGATTTGATCCCGCCCACGAGGCGGGGTCTTTTTTTCTGGCGGCCCCGCAAGCTGCTACATTTCCATCAGACGCCTGTCTCTGGACGTTGCCTGATGTCGACCATAACCGCTTTCGCCCCTGCCTCCGTCGGCAACGTTGGTGTCGGCTTCGATATCCTCGGTCACGCGATCGAGGGCGTGGGCGACACCGTCACCCTGCGTCGCCGCGCTGCGAGCGGGATGGCCTTTGCCCGAATCAGCGGCGTGATCACCGAGTTGCCGCGGGATGTCGAGGCGAATGCCGCCACCCGGCCCCTGCTGAGCATGGCGCGCGATTTCGGGATTGAGGGCGGGTTGGAAATCGAGCTGAACAAGGGCATACCGCTGGGCTCCGGGATGGGCGGGTCCGCGGCCTCGGCCGTGGCCGCGGTAGTGGCCGCCGATGCCCTCTGGGAGCTCGGGCTCGAGCGCCAGCGCCTGCTGGCCTACGCGCTGGAAGGCGAGAGTGTGGCCAGCGGGGCGGCCCACGCCGACAACGCCGCCGCTTCCCTGTTCGGCGGGCTGGTGCTGACGGAACCCGGCCCGCCGCTGCATTGCACAGTCGTGCCCGTGCCGGCGGACGTGGCCTGCGTGCTCTGCCATCCGGAGCTGGAAGTGCGCACGCGGGACGCCCGCCAGATCCTGTCCGACTCCGTGCCGCGACAGGCCTTCGTGCGGCAATCCGGCTGGCTCGCCGGCTTCGTGGCCGGCTGCCTGCGCGGCGACCTGGACCAGGTCGCGCGCTGCCTCCGCGACGAGATCATCTGGCCGCAGCGGGCGCGCCTGGTCCCGGGCGCGGTGAACGCACTGGAGGCCGCACGACAAGCAGGCGCTTTTGGTGGCTCGCTGTCCGGTAGCGGTCCCTCGGTATTCGCCTGGACCCGGCGGGACAACGCCGAGGCGGTGGCCCGGTCGATGACCGCTCGGTTCGAGGCTGCAGGGATTCCCTGCGAGCACTGGATTTCCACGCCCAACGCACCGGGTGCCCGCGTGCTGCGCGGGGCCTGAGCCCGGTGCCTGGCGCGGTCCGGACGGGCTCGATCTATGCGATCGCGGCCTTCGGCTTCTGGGGCATAACGCCGGTCTATTACAAGCTGCTGCCGCACGTGCCGCCGGCGGAGATCCTGGCGCACCGCGTCGTGTGGAGCGTGATGTTCGGCGCCGTTTTCGTGACCGTCGCGCGCAGCTGGGGGGCGGTGCGCAGCAGCATGGCTGACCGGCGCACGCTCGCAACGCTCGCGCTCACGGCGGCCCTGGTCAGCACCAACTGGCTGGTCTACATCTGGGCCATTGCCAACGAGCAGGTGATGTCGACCAGCCTCGGCTATTACATCAACCCGCTGGTCAACGTGCTGCTGGGCATGCTGTTCCTCGGGGAAAAACTCAACCGGGCGCGCATGGTCGCCGTGCTGCTGGCAGTCGCCGGTACGTCGAGCCTGGCCGTCGAGGTGGGAAGCCTGCCATGGGTTTCTCTGACCCTTGCTTTCAGCTTCGGCTTCTACGGCCTGATCCGGAAGCGACTCGGGCTGCCGGGACTGGCCGCACTGTTCGTCGAGACCCTCCTCGTGGCGCCTCTGGCGCTGGCCGCATTGGCCTGGTTCCATCGGGACGGGCAGGGTGCCTTCGGCTCGGATCTCGGCACCAGCCTGCTGCTGGTGCTGGCCGGGCCGGTCACGTTATTGCCGCTGCTCTGGTTTGCCGAGGCGGCGCGACGGCTGCCGCTGGTGACTGTCGGGTTCTTCCAGTACCTTGGCCCGACCCTTACTTTCCTGCTGGCGACGCTGGTGTACGACGAGCCATTCACTTTCGCCTGGGCCTTGACGTTCGGCCTGATCTGGACGGCCCTGGTGGTGTTCAGCGGCGACAGCCTGCGCACGCGCGAGCGCCTGCGCCGCGCCGCCCGGGCGGCAGAGGCTTCCTCGTGAATGCGCTGGTGCCCCATGCCTACTGGCTCGTGCCGCTGCTGCTGGCCGTGGTGGTGGCCGGTGCGCTGGTTGTCCGTTGGTACCGGCGTCGAGATACCCTCGAGGGCGTGCTGCGCCGGATCGCGTGGGCGCGCCTGGAGGACGTGATCGTGCCGGACGACGTGGACGGCGAGATTCACCTCGACCTGGCGCTGCTCACGCCCAAGGGAATCCTCGTGCTGGATGTCCGGCGCGGGGCCGGCACACTGTTCTGGGGCGAGCAACTCGACTACTGGACGCTCCTCGACGGGCGGCGCCGCGAGCAAGTTCTGAATCCCTTGCCGGGCCTGCGCGCCAGGCGCCACGCAGTGCATGCGCTGGCGCCGCGCGTGCCGGTCAGCGGGCGAATCCTGCTGTTGGGGCCGGTGGAGATGTCGGGCGGGACGCCGCCGGGCGTGGTGACACCCGGGCAATTGGTGGCGGAGTTCGGGCGGCCGCCCGGCGAGTCCGCACCGCCGGAGCTCAGCGAGGCCTGGGCCGAGTTGTCGGCCCAGGCTCGCAGGCTGGATTGAGGCCGGCGCGGGACCTCAGGCAGCGTCGGCCAGCTCGCCGCGACGGTAGTGATCCGCCAGCACGCGGGCAACGCAGGCCGTGATGCGTTTGCCGGTCTCCAGGTGCAGGAACTCGTTGGGTCCGTGGGCGTTCGAGTTCGGGCCGAGCACGCCGGTCACCAGGAACTGCACGCCCGGGAACTTCTCGCCCAGCATCCCCATGAATGGAATGCTGCCGCCGGTGCCCATGTAGAGGGCAGGCTTGCCGAAGAAGGCCTCGGAGGCGGCCTGCATCGAGGCCTCGAGCCAGGGCGCGACGGCCGGCGCGTTCCACCCGCCCATGGAGGACTCGACCTCGAACTCGACCTCGGCGCCGAGCGGCGGATCGGTTTCCAGGATCCTTTTCACGACGGCTGCAGCCGCGACGGGATCAGTCGTCGGCGGTAGCCGAAAAGACAACTTCAGCTCCGTCCAGGGGCGCAGCGTGTTGCCGGCGGCACCCGGGGCCGGCATGCCGCCCGCGCCAGTCACCGACAGCGTGGAACGCCAGGTGTTGTTGAGCAGCAGTTCCACCGGCTCGGTAGTCACCGGGCGGGTGCCGCCGGCCCAGGGGAAACGCCGG
>JASFEC010000259.1:0-3371 GCA_050125045.1 Gammaproteobacteria bacterium
CCCAGCGACTGGTTGCGGCGGATGGCGCGCGCCACAGTGCCCTGGCCACAGTTGTAGGCGGCCACGGCCAGCAGCCAGTCGCCACCGAAGAGCTCGTGCAGGTACTCCAGGTAGTTCAGCGCCATCTCGGTCGACGCCAGCACGTCCCGCCGGCCGTCGTACCACCAGTTCTGCTTCAGGCCGAAGTGGCTGCCGGTGCTGGGAATGATCTGCCAGAGGCCGGCGGCGCGGCCGTGGGAGTAGGCGAAGGGATCGAAGGCGCTCTCCACCACCGGGAGAAAGGCCAGTTCGCCCGGCAGGCCACGCGCCTCGACCTCCGCCGCGATATACGGCAGGAACGGGCGGGCGCGCTCGAACACGCGGTTCAGATAGTCGTTGTGCCGGGCGTACCAGTCGGCATGCTGCTCGACCTCGGCGCGGCCCGCCGGCGGGAGGGCGAAGCGGCCGCGCAGCAGGGTGATCAGCTCGGCCGGCGGCTCGTCGGCGGCCACGACCGCCGCGTCGGCCCCGCCGTCCCCCTCGTCGGCCCCGGCCACGTCGGCGGCGCCGAGGGTCGGCCGTGTCACGGCAGGCGGGAGGTTCGCATCCTCCGGAGGTATCTCCGGAGATGACTCCGGGAGAGTCTCTGCGGGTGCCTCCGGGGGTGGCGGCGGCGTGGCGCAGGCGGCCAGCAGCGAGAGGAGGGCGCCGGCAGAGAACAGGGCTAAGTGTCGGGTCAAGGGCGAATCTCCGCTCAGAAGGCGTCTTTCCAGCGCCGCACGGCGGCGAACACCTCGACGCGCGAGGGCAGCGAGTGGCCGGCATGGGCCTCGGCGGCCCGGCGCACGCCGGGCTCGTCACAGCGCAGGAAGGGGTTGATGCGTTTCTCCACGGCCAGGGTGGAGGGCAGGCTCGGCGTGTCGTCCGCCCGCAGGGCATCGACATGCGTCGCGTGCTGGGCGATCTCGGCATTGCCCGGCTCGACGGCGCGGGCGAAGCGGAGGTTGGCCGCGGTGTATTCGTGGCCGCAGTAGACCCGGGTGTCGCCCGGCAGGTGCGCCAGCGCGTCGAGCGAGCTGAGCATCTGTTCCGGCGTGCCCTCGAAGAGCCGCCCGCAGCCGCCGCTGAACAGCGTATCGCCGCAGAACAGCGCGCCGTGGCCGTAGTAGGCGACGTGGCCCGCCGTGTGTCCGGGGATGTCGATGACGGCGAAATCCAGTCCCAGCACGCGCAGGTCGACGTGATCGCCGCCGCTGACCGGGTGCGTCACGCCGGCCACCCGCTCGCGCGCCGGGCCCCAGGCGGGGATGTCGAAGGCCTGCCGCAGCGCCGGGATGCCCCCGGAGTGATCGGGATGATGGTGGGTCAGCAGGATGGCGACGGCTTCCAGGCCGCGATCTTCCAGCGCCGCCAGCACCGGCCGTGCATCGCCGGGGTCGACGATCGCCACGCGGCGCGGATCCTCGCCGTGGATCAGCCAGATGTAATTGTCGCGAAAGGCCCGGACCGGTGTGACCTGCAGCATGCGGGCATTCTATGGGTCCTGCGGGCGCCGCTCAAACGTTGCCCCCGGCGGGACCGCCGCCGCGGTGATCTGCTAATCTCTCGCGCATGCCCATCTATCCTGCCGAACTTGCCGACTGGCTGGCCTCGCCCCCGGGGCAGCGCCTGCTCGCGGCAGAGCATGAGGTGGCGGCCGAGCCGCTGCGGCGCGTGTTCGGCTGCCAGCTGCTGCAGGTCGGCACCTGGGGCGCCGCGGACGAGTTCGTGGGGATGGCCGGCACGGCGCGGCGCGCGGTCTGCGCCGAGCGGCTGGCCCCGGGCGTGGGCTTCGTGGCCGAGGACTGGCAGCTCCCGGTGGCCAGCCATTCGGTCGACGCGGTGCTGCTGCCGCACACGCTCGAGCGCTGCAGCGAGCCGCACCAGCTCCTGCGCGAATGCGAGCGCGTGCTGACGGGCGGCGGTCGCCTGATCATGCTGGGCTTCAATCCCTGGAGCGTGCTGGGCCTGCGGCGCTTCCTGACGCGCGGCGCCTGGCCGCCCGCCGTGGAGCAGCTCTACTCGGAGCGGCGCCTGCGCGACTGGCTCTCCCTGCTGAACTTCGATGTCACCGGACGCGAGCGTTACTTCCCCGCGTTCGCCGAGTCGGGCGGGCATGTGCGGCGGCGCGCCCGCCGGCTGCCCGGCTATTACGGGGGCTATCTGCTGGTGGCAGTGAAGCGCGTCCACGCGGTGACCCCGCTGCGCCGGCTTTGGCGACGTCCCGAGCGGGCCCCCATCGGCCTGGCCGAGCCCACGACGCGGAGCCGTCTTTGAGCGGCGTGGAGGCCTGGACCGACGGGGCGTGTCGCGGCAACCCCGGACCCGGCGGCTGGGGCGTGCTGCTGCGGGCCGGTGAGCACGAGCGCGAGCTCTGGGGCGCCGACGGCCACACCACCAACAACCGCATGGAGCTGACGGCCGCGATCAGGGCGCTGGAGGCGCTGCGGCGTCCCTGCACCGTGGACCTTTACACCGACTCCCAGTACGTGCGCGGCGGGATCACCGAGTGGCTGGCGGGCTGGAAGCGCAACGGCTGGCGCACCGCCGGCAAGAAGCCGGTCAAGAACCAGGACCTGTGGCAGGCGCTCGATGCCGCCGCCGCCCGCCACGACGTCCGCTGGCATTGGGTGAAAGGGCACAGCGGCCATCCCGAGAACGACCGGGCCGACGCGCTGGCCAACCGCGCCATCGACGAGCTGCGCGCCGCGCCGGAGGAGCTGGAGCAGTGACGCGACAGGTCGTGCTGGACACCGAGACCACGGGCCTCGAGCCCGCCGAGGGTCACCGGATCATCGAGATCGGCTGCCTCGAGCTCGTCAACCGCCGGCTGACCGGGCGCAAGTTCCACCAGTACCTCAACCCCGAGCGCGAGATCGATCCCGGCGCCGAGGACGTGCACGGCCTGTCCAATGCCTTCCTCGCCGACAAGCCGCGTTTCGCCGACGTGGCCGGGGAGTTCCTGGAGTTCGTGGAGGGCGCCGAGCTGGTGATCCACAACGCGGCCTTCGACCTGGGCTTCCTCGACACCGAGCTGGCCCGGCTCGAGCCGCCCGGACCGGCGCTGAGCCGGATCTGCGGCGTGCTCGACACGCTGATGCTGGCGCGCCAGCTGCACCCTGGGCAGCGCAACAGCCTCGACGCCCTGTGCAAGCGCTTCGGCATCGACAACTCGAACCGCGAGCTGCACGGGGCGCTGCTCGACGCCGAGCTGCTGGCCGACGTTTATCTCGTCATGACGGGCGGGCAGGCGGAGCTGGTGCTGGCCGCGGAACCGGCCGGCAGCAGCAGTGGTCCGCGCGAGCCGGCGCGGCTCGACCGCGCCGGGCTCAAGCTGGTGGTGCAGCGCGCCA
>JASFEC010000260.1:0-3351 GCA_050125045.1 Gammaproteobacteria bacterium
CGCGTGGTGACCGAGTACCTCCAGAAGGCGGACCTGCTCGACGACCTTGAGGCCCTCGGCTTCAACGTGGTCGGCTACGGCTGCACCACCTGCATCGGCAACTCAGGCCCCCTGCCCGAGGACATCGCCGAAGCCGTCACCCACCACGACATCGTGGGCACCTCGGTGCTCTCGGGCAACCGCAATTTCGAGGGTCGCATTCACCCGCTGGTGCGGATGAACTACCTGGCCTCCCCGCCGCTTGTCGTCGCCTACGCGCTGGCGGGCAACCTCGACGTCGACCTGGCTAAGGAGCCGCTCGGCGAGGGGCCTGACGGCCCGGTATTCCTGAAGGACATCTGGCCGACGGCCCACGAGGTCCACGACACCATCCTCTCCAGCCTCGACTCCTCGATGTTCCGGGGCAGCTACGGCGAGGTCTTCAAGGGGGATGCCAACTGGCAGGGCCTCTCGGTCCCGGAGGGCGAGATTTACGACTGGCCGGAGGCCTCGACGTACGTCCGCAACCCGCCCTACTTCGAGGACATGACCATGACTCCCGAGGCCGTCAAGCCGATCGAGGGGGCGCGGGCGCTCGCTGTGCTGGGCGACTCGGTCACTACGGACCACATCTCACCGGCCGGGAGCATCGCCTCCAACAGCCCGGCGGCGAAATACCTGGTGAGCAAGGGCGTCGACCCGGACGATTTCAATTCCTACGGGTCGCGCCGCGGCAACCACGAGGTCATGATGCGCGGCACCTTCGCCAACATCCGCCTGCGCAACAAGCTCGCCGGCGGAGTCGAGGGCGGCTGGACCCGCTACCTGCCCACGGGCGAGATCATGGCCATTTACGATGCCGCCATGCGCTACCAGGAGGACGGCACCCCCCTGGTCATCCTGGCGGGCAAGGAGTACGGCTCGGGCTCGTCGCGTGACTGGGCCGCCAAGGGCACCAAGCTGCTCGGGGTCCGCGCCGTGATCGCTGAGAGCTACGAGCGCATCCACCGCTCCAACCTGATCGGCATGGGCGTGGTGCCGCTGCAGTTCCAGGACGGCGACAGCGCCGGCTCGCTGGGCCTCGATGGGACCGAGACGTTCACCATTGAAGGTCTCGGCGACGGCAGCGCCCGCGAAGTCCAGGTCACCGCGAGCCGCGAGGGCGCCGAGCCGGTGGTATTCACGGCCCGGGTGCGGATCGACACGCCGAAGGAACGCGAGTACTACCAGAACGGCGGGATCCTGCACTTCGTGCTGCGCCAGCTTGCCGCAGCCGACCAGGCCGCCTGAGCGACGGGCGCCGATGGCGTCCGCAACCACCCCGGCCGGCCTGCTGGATGTTCTCCGGCAGGCCGGCCGCGTCGTCTTTCTGACCGGCTCGGGCGTCTCCGCCGAGAGCGGCGTGCCCACCTTCCGCGATGCCCTGACCGGCCTGTGGGCACGCTTTCGCCCCGAGGAACTCGCCACGCCGGAAGCCTTCCGGCAGGACCCGCAGCTGGTGTGGGACTGGTATCGGGAGCGTCGGCGCCAAGTCGCCGCGGTCGCGCCTAACCCGGCCCATCACGCCATCGCCGCCCTCGAAGCAAGATTGCCGGACACCCTGTTGGTGACCCAGAACGTCGACGGATTGCACCAGCGCGCGGGCAGCGTCGATGCCGTTGAGTTCCACGGCAACCTGTTCCGCAACCGCTGCCGCGGCTGCGGCCACGAGAGCATTCACGACGACCCCGAGTTAGCGGCACCGCCCGCCTGCCCCGGCTGCGGCGAACCGATGGGCCCGGGCGTAGTGTGGTTCGGCGAGGCCATCCCCGCCCCGGCCCTGGAGCGAGCCTGGCGGGCCGCTGCTGAGGCCGACGTGATCCTCGCTGTCGGCACGTCTGGCCTGGTCACCCCGGCGGCGGCGCTGCCCGACGTGGCGCGCCGGGGTGGCGCACTGGTGGTGGAAATCAACCTTCAGACCACGCCGTTGAGTGCGGTGGCGGACTTCGTGGTGACTGGCCCGGCTGCCCGCACACTCCCCGCGATCGTTGCGGCGCTATGATATATATCGCTTGAAGTATCCTCTCTAAGCTAATAGTTATATTAAGTAAAATAGTGTCGACCGCATCTCGATCTCCGGGCCGCTCCGGCCTGCGCAAGGTTCTCGGCCCCGGACTGTTGATGGCCGGCGCAGCCGTCGGCGTGTCCCACCTCGTGCAGTCGACGCGCGCCGGCGCCGAGTACGGACTGCTGCTGCTGCCGGTCGTGCTGCTCGCCTGCCTGATGAAGTATCCGTTCCTCGAGTTCGGGCCGCGCTATGCCGCCGCTACCGGCGAGAACCTCCTCGTGGGGTACCGACGTATCGGGTCCTGGGCCCTGTGGCTTTTTGGCCTCGTCACCGTAAGCACCATGTTCATCGTGCTGGCCGTGGTCACTCTCGTCACGGCAGGCCTGGCGGGACTGTTACTGGGCATCGATGCCTCGCCACTGCAGCTTTCTGTCGGCGTACTGGCCCTCTGCATCGCGCTGCTCGCAGCCGGGAATTACCGGGGTCTGGACCTGGCGATGAAGATCCTCATGGGCCTCCTGACTGTCTCCACGCTTCTGGCACTTGCGCTTGCCCTCGGGAGCGAGCCGGACTGGAGCGGGATCACGGGCCTCGATCGCCTGCCTGCCCTCGGCACCGCAACCGGCATCGCCTTCCTGCTGGCGCTCGTGGGCTGGATGCCCATCCCCATCGAAGTTGCCGCCTGGCACTCGCTGTGGACCCGCGAGCGCGCCGCCCAGACCGGACATGCGCCGAGCCTGGCCGAAGCGTTGCTCGACTTCCGGCTGGGCTACTTGGGCGCCGTCGTGCTGGCGGCCGTGTTCGTCCTCCTCGGCGCCCTGATGATGTACGCCAGCGGGCTGCAGTTCGCCGACTCTGCCGTCGGCTTCTCCGGCCAGCTGGTGGAGCTGTACACCCGCCATCTCGGCGAGTGGAGCCGCCCCCTGATCACTGTCGCCGCGCTGAGCGCCATGTTCAGCACTACCCTTGCCGTCGCCGATGCCTACCCCCGCTTGCTGGCCGCCATCATGGACGCCGGCCGCGGCGGCGCCGGGGGCGTGACGAGCGGTGGGTCCGGGCGGCGAAGCTATCTGGGCGCCCTGGGACTAGTCAGCGCGGGCGCCGTGCTGGTGCTCGTCTTCGCAGGGGAGGGATTCACCCGCCTCATCGACTTCGCCACGACGCTCTCGTTCGTCGCGGCGCCGCTGATCGCCTGGGTCACCCTGCGGGCGGTAACCGCGCCGCACGTGCCGCGGCATGCGAGGCCGGGGCCGGCGCTTCTCGCCCTCGCGTGGCTGGGTCTCGGCTCCGGCGCCCTGTTCTCGCTGTGCTGGATCGGCTGGCGA
>JASFEC010000261.1:0-3342 GCA_050125045.1 Gammaproteobacteria bacterium
ATAAGCCTTCATCTGGCTTTCCTTGTAGCCCTTCGCCAGCGTGAACATGCTGTAGTTCAGCGCGTGGAAGCCGGCCAGCGTGATGAACTGGAACTTGTACCCCATGGCGGCAAGCTCCTTCTGGAACTTGGCGATCGTGGCGTCGTCGAGGTGGCGCTTCCAGTTGAACGACGGCGAGCAGTTGTAGGCCAGCATCTGGTCGGGGAATTCCTTGTGCATGGCCTCGGCGAACTTCTTCGCCATGCCCAGGTCGGGCACCGAAGTCTCGCACCACACCAGGTCGGCCAGGGGTGCGTACGCGAGGCCGCGGGCGATCGCCTGGTCGATTCCGGCGTTCACCCGGAAAAAGCCCTCCGAAGTGCGCTCGCCGGTGATGAAGGGATGATCGCGCTCGTCGATGTCCGAGGTCAGCAGGTTGGCCGCATCCGCGTCGGTGCGCGCCACCAGCAGCGTCGGAACGCCGCAAACGTCCGCCGCGAGCCGTGCCGCCGCCAGCTTGTTGACGGCCTCGCTGGTGGGCACCAGCACCTTGCCGCCCATGTGGCCGCACTTCTTGGCCGAGGACAGCTGGTCCTCGAAGTGCACGCCGGAGGCGCCGGCGTCGATCATGTCCTTCATCAGCTCGAAGGCGTTGAGCACGCCGCCGAAGCCGGCCTCGGCGTCGGCCACGATCGGCTGCATCCAGTCGATGCTGTCGTCGCCCTCCGCATGATGCAGCTGGTCGGCCCGCAGCAGCGTGCGGTTGATCCTGCGCACCACCGCCGGCACCGAGTTGGCCGGGTACAGCGACTGGTCGGGGTACATCTCGCCGGCGAGGTTGGCGTCGCCCGCCACCTGCCAGCCGGAAAGATAAATCGCGTTCAGTCCGGCCTTGACCTGCTGCATCGCCTGGTTGCCCGTGAGCGCCCCCAGCGCGTTTACGAAAGGCTTCTCGTGCAGGTACTTCCAGAGCTTCTCGGCACCCTGGCGGGCGAGCGAATACTCGATGTCCACCGTGCCGCGGAGTCTTGCCACGTCCTCGACGCCATAGGGGCGCGTGACGCCCTTCCAGCGCGGATTATCTTCCCAGTCCTTCTTCAGTGCTTCTGCCGACAGGCGTGTCATCGTGTGTTCCTCTGTGTGATAACCCCGTTAACCCCTCAATCGATGACCTCGTAGGCCACCAGCGTGAGGAAATCCATGCAGCGCTCCTCGGCCGTGATCCGGTCGAGCAGCCTGGCCGCCTCCTCATAGTGGCCCGAGGAGTACCGCTCCTCGCCCACCTCGTCCCTGATCTTTGCCATCTCTTCGGCGCGGATCTGCTCATAGAGGGCGTACGTGATCTTCCGGCCGTCCGTAAGCACGCCCTGCGGGTGCTTGATCCATTGCCAGATCTGGGCGCGCGCGATCTCGGCCGTCGCGGCGTCCTCCATCAGGTTGTAGAGCGGGACGCAGCCGTTGCCCCCGAGCCAGGCGGCCATGTACTGGATGCCCACCGAAATGTTGCTGCGCAAGCCGTCCTCGGTGATCTCGCCCTCCGGCATCTGCAGCAGGTCGGCCGCGGCGACGTCGACGTCCTCGCGGAGCTTGTCCAGCTGGTTCGGCCCGGGCATGTGCCGGTCGAAAATCTCCATCGCCACGGCGACCAGCCCGGGATGCGCCACCCAGGTCCCGTCGTGGCCGTCCCCTGCCTCGCGCTCCTTGTCGGCCCGCACCTTGGCCAGCGCGGCCTCGTTGGCCTCGGGATCCCCCTTGATGGGGATCTGCGCGGCCATGCCGCCGATCGCCAGCGCACCGCGGCGGTGGCAGGTCTTGATCACCAGCTGCGAGTAGGACCGGAGGAAATGCGTCGCCATGGTCACCTGGTGCCGGTCCGGCAGCGTGAACTCCGGATACTCCTGGAACTTCTTGATGAAACTGAAGATGTAGTCCCAGCGGCCGCAGTTGAGCCCGACGATGTGCTCGCGCAGCTCGTAGAGGATCTCGTCGATCTCGAACGCCGCCAGGATGGTCTCGATCAGCACCGTGCACTTGATCGTGCCCCGCGCCAGTCCCAGCGCGTCCTCGGCGTAGCGGAACACCTCGGCCCAGAGCCGCGCCTCGAGGTGGCTCTCCAGCTTCGGCAAGTAGAAGTAAGGCCCGGAATCGATGGCCCGCGTCGCGGTGGCGTTGTGGAACAGGTAGAGCCCGAAATCGAACAGCCCGCCGGGGACCTGCTTGCCACCCGCTTCAACATGCTTTTCGTAGAGATGCCAGCCGCGCGGGCGCACGAACAGGGTCGCGACCTCGTCCTTGAGCTTGTATTCCTTCCCTTCCGGGGAGGTGAAGGAGATGGTGCGGGCCACGGCGTCGCGCAACGCGATCTGGCCGAGCACCAGGTTGTCCCAGGTCGGGGTCATCGAGTCTTCGAAGTCCGCCATGAACACCCGCGCACCGGAATTGAGCGCGTTGATGATCATCTTGCGGTCGACCGGGCCCGTGATCTCCACCCGGCGGTCCTGCAAATCGGCCGGGATCGAGCCGACCCGCCAATCGCCCTTGCGAATGTCCGCGGTCTCGGGGAGGAAATCGGGCAATTTACCCCCGTCGATCTCCTCCTGACGCGCCTTGCGACGAGCCAGCAACTCCTCGACACGGGGTCCGAACCGCGCCGTCAGGTCGGCGAGAAACGCCATGGCTTCAGGCGTCAGGATCGCCTCGTAGCCGGTGCGGACGGGGCCGAGAATCTTGTACTCAGGGGGGGGCGCGGTCGTGTTCATGGCTGTCCTTCTGCTGCCGGGCCGTACCGGACGGGGCCGCAAGGAAGCGGCCCGAGCAGCGAGAGCGAAAGCGCTCTCGCCGAATGATTCTGCACTGCGTCATTTTAGTGCGCGGCCACCGGCAATGCAAAAAAACGGGCGGTTTTTCGCCCGAGTGGGCGTCGCGCGTCGCTCAGCCGCCCGCTGCCGCCAGCTGGCGGCGCACGAACTCCAGCTGGCCCCGGTAGGTGCCGAGGCTCGGGTTGTCCGGGGCCGCGATTTCGACCGCTGCAGCAAAGGCCTCCTCCGCCTCCGCCAGGCGACCCATCCGGCGCAGCAGCCGGCCGTGCGCCGAGTGGAATCGGGCAGCCTGTTCGGGAAACTGCTCGATCGCCGCCTGCGCGCGGGCCTCGGCCTGGGGCAGCAGGCTCTTGGTCGGCTCGCGGAAGGCCAGGTAGAGGTACTGGGCCACCGTGTCGGGGTCGTCGCTGCCGGCATACACCTCTTCGATGTACGCTTCGGCCGCCTTCTGCTGCCCGGTTGCCAGCAGGGCCCAGGCCCTGGCGTACATGTAGTCGCCCCGCCCCGTGCCCTCCGGGTACTGCTCGGCCCAGGTCGCCAGCTC
>JASFEC010000262.1:0-3280 GCA_050125045.1 Gammaproteobacteria bacterium
TGTCGCCGTCCCATTCCGCGCTGGGCCGGGGAGTGCCGTCAAGGTCGGGCAGTTTGAAAGCGGGCGCCGGCCGCGCCGCGGCGGAATCGGTGCTGATGAACTGGTAGGCGACGAAGCCGGCCAGGCCAGAGGCAAGCAGCAGCAGCGCGAGTACGACGGCCTTCCTCATGGTCCGTCTCCCGCGGCGCTGCGCGCCTCGCTGACGTGCTGGGCAAAGCGCTCGGCGGGGACGAAGCCCAGCAGGCGGTAAGGCCGGAGCTCCTCGCCGTCCGGCCCGAAGAACAGGATCGCGGGCGGCCCGAAGATTCCGAAACGGTTCATCAGCTCGCGGTCGGCGGCATCGTTGGCGGTGACGTCGGCCTTCAGCAGCACCGCCCCGTCCAGGGCGGCCCGCACTTGCGGTTCCGGGAAGGTGTAGCGTTCCATGCGCTTGCAGTCGACGCACCAGTCGGCATAGAAGTCGAGCATCACCGCCCGGCCCTCCTGCCCCGCGGCGGCGAGCTCCCGCTCGACGTCAGCCACCGTCTTGACCGGCCGAAACTCGCTACTGTCCGCCACGCCGGACACCGCGGCCGCGGGAGCCCGCAGTCCTGCCAGCGGCTGCCAAACCGACTGTCCGCCCGCCGCCGCGCCGACCAGCAGCACAGCCCCGTAGAGCAGGGCCATCAGTCCCAGACCCTTGGCGAGGCGCCGCGCCGGGCCCGATTCGGGCCGCAACGGCTCGAGGCCGCCGAGAAAAATCGCGGCCAGGAACAGCACGCCGGCCCAGAGCGCCAGCGCCACCGGGGGCGGCACGATCCGCTCGAGCATCCAGACGGCCACCCCGAGCAGCAACAGGCCGAACAGGTTCTTCACCTGCTCCATCCAGGCCCCGGCCCGCGGCAGCAGCTTGCCGGCCGAGGCACCGAAGGCGAGCAGGGGCGCGCCCATGCCCAGCGAGAGCGCGAACAGCACCGCGCCGCCCCGCACCGGGTCGCCCGAGGCGCCGATCACGATGAGCGCCGCCGCCAGGGGCGCCGCCACGCACGGGCCGACGATCAGCGCCGAGAACACGCCCATGGCCCCGGCGCCGAGCCAGGTGCCCGACTGCTGCCGGTTGGACAGCCGGGTCAGGCGCTCCTGCAGCCCCGCGGGCACCTGCAGCTCATAGAAGCCGAACATCGCCAGGGCGAGGAGGACGAACACGATGGAGAAGACGATCAGCACGGCCGGATGCTGGAACGTGGCCTGCAGGTTGTGCCCCAGCAGCGCCACCACCACGCCGGCGATGGTGTAGGTGAGCGCCATCGCCAGGACGAAGACCAGCGACAGCGTGAAGGCGCGACGCGTGGTCACGTCGGGCCCCTGGCCGACGATCAGGCTCGAGAGGATCGGCACCATGGGCAGGACGCAGGGCGTGAAGGCCAGCAGCAGGCCGAGCCCGAAGAACACGGCGAGCACCGCCGGCAGCGCGCCTTCGCTGATCAGCAGGGCGAGTCGGTCCGTCTCCGATACCGGGTCGCCGGCCGCCGGTTCTCCGGCGGCAGCCCCCGGCGGGGCGGCTCCCAGGCTGGCCAGTTCGATGCGCCAGGTTTCCGGCGGGTAGCAGATCCCGTCCTTCGCGCAGCCCTGGTACCGGGCCATGAGCACGTCCGTGCCGGCGGGCGGCAGCACGCGCGTCGAGGCGGCGTCGAACAGGACTTCGACATCGCCGAAGGTCTCGTCCCGGATCAGCTCGCCGCGGGGGAACTCGGCGGGCAATCGGGCGTCGCCGGCGCTGACGCCGAACTTGTCGACGTAGAGGTAATAGCCGGGCGCGATGTCCCACTCGAGCACCACCGTCTCGCCGTCGCGCCAGGCGCGGGTCTTGAAGGCCTCGCCCGGGGGCAGGAAGGCCTGCTGGGCCGGGGCGTCGTCGCCGGTCAGGAAAGAGAGCAGGGAGCGGCGGGGCGCGGCCTCCGGGGACGCTTCCGGTGCGGCGACGGGCGCGGCAGTCGATGCCGGGGCGGCCTCCGCCTGCCAGGTCTGCGGCGGCAGGCAGACCCCGATGTCCGCGCAGCCCTGCGAGCGGATCTCCAGCGGCAGCGCGCCGCGGACCGGCTCGCCGAGCACCGGGATGCGAATCTCGAACGCGCCGCGATGGATAGTCGTGGCGCCGAAGAACTCGTCCTCGTAGGGCAGGCCGGCCGGCATTTCGGGCGCGCCCAGCTCGACCGCGGGGTCGAGGCTGCGGAAGGCGAAGCGGTCCTGGTACATGTAGTAGCCGTCGGCCGCCTGCCAGCGGACGACCACTTCGCGGCCGTCGTGTTCCGCCGTGTAGCGGAAGGCCTGCTCCGCGCGCAGCAATTGGGGCTCTGCGGCGGCCGGCAGGGAGGCCAGCGCAGCCAGCGCCAGCAGGAGGAATCTCAGCATTATTGTTCGCCGTTCATGAGCCGGATGCGCCGGCCACGCTGCTTCGTACCCAGTCGAGGTAAGCGTCAAGGCCACCGACTACAGGGACAGCTACCACTTCCGGAAGTTCGTAGGGATGCAGCGCCTTGATGCGTTCCTGCAGCGCCTCGAGCCGCGCCGTGGTCGATTTGACCAACAACAGCGTCTCGGGCTGTTCCTCGACGCGTCCCTGCCAGCTGAAGGTCGACACGACCCCCGGGAGGCGGTTCACGCACGCCGCCAGCCGCTCAACCACGAGGGCCCGGGCCAGGCGCTCCGCCGCCTCCCCCTCAGGGCAGGTGCATAGCACGACAATACATTGTGGCTCAGTCACTTGCGCGGGCTCCCCGGGATCACGGGGGGACAAGGATACCGGCCACGGGCGCTTTCTGCCATGCGGCGGCTACGCCCTTGACTCCGACCGAACCGCCCCTATTATTAGCACTCACTCAGGGTGAGTGCTAACAGCGCCGCCCGCAGGAACGGTTCGGGTTGACGTAATCAACCCAATGATTTTCAAGGAGAAAACGAATATGAAGATTCGTCCGCTTCATGACCGGGTCGTCATCAAGCGTCTCGAGGAAGAGCGCACTTCGCCCGGCGGTATCGTGATTCCCGACACCGCCGCAGAGAAGCCGATCCGCGGCGAAGTGGTCGCCGTCGGCAACGGCAAGATCCTCGAGAACGGTGAGACCCGTCCGCTGGACCTGAAGGTGGGCGACCGCGTCCTCTTCGGCAAGTACAGCGGTACCGAGGTGAAGGTCGACGGCGATGAGGTCCTCGTGATGCGCGAGGACGACGTCATGGCCGTGCTCGAGGGCTGATCGCCTCTCCACCTCCCATACCAGCGAACACTTATCCAGGAGCAGAC
>JASFEC010000263.1:0-3271 GCA_050125045.1 Gammaproteobacteria bacterium
ATCCAGCCAGTCCGTGATGCCCGCCAGGGCGAAGATGATCGAGGCGCTCGGTCCGGCCCAGGAGGCCGGGATCGCGTCCCAGTAGTGCGGCAGGTAAAAGGCCAGCACGATCAGCGGGATCAGGATGATCCGGATCCACGTCAGCAGGTTCGGCAGGTTCAGGGTGGCTGACATCGTCCTCAGTCCGCCGGGTGAAGCGCGTCGTAAATGCGGTGCGCGAGGTCCCGGCTGATGCCCTGGACCCGCGCCAGGTCCTCGACTCCGGCCGCCACCACGCCCTGCATGCCACCCAGCTCGTTGAGCAGCTGGCGCCGGCGCTTCGGGCCGAGACCGGGGATTCCCTCGAGGGGACTGACCCGCCGCGCCTTGGCCCGCCTTTGGCGGTGCCCCGTAATGGCAAACCGGTGCGCCTCGTCGCGGACCTGTTGCACCAGGTGCAGCGCGCCTGAGTCACGCGGCAGTATAAGGGCCTCCGGTTGGCCGGCCAAGAACACCTGCTCCAGCCCGGGGCGCCGGGTCGGGCCCTTGGCCACGGCCGCCAGCTCGATCCCCTCCAGCTCGAGCTCGTTCAGCACGCTCTGGGCCTCCGCAAGCTGCGCCTTGCCGCCATCCACCAGCACCAGGTCGGGGAGCGGCGCCTCGCCTCGCTTGACCCGGCTGTAGCGGCGCTGGAGGACCTGGCGCATGGCGGCATAATCGTCCCCGGCAGCCACCCCGGCGATGTTGAAGCGGCGGTAGTCCGACTTCAGCGGCCCCTCTGCGGTGAACACCACGCAGCTCGCCACGGTGGCCTCCCCCGCCGTGTGGCTGATGTCGAAGCATTCGACCCGGCGCGGTGTCCGCTCCAGGCCGAGCGCCTCGCCCAGCGCTTCGAGCTGTGCCGTGAAGCCGGCCGTCCCGGCAATCTTCAGCTCAAGCGCCTGGCGCGCGTTTTCGCCGGCCATCTCCAGCCATCGGGCCCGCGCGGCCCGGACGCGATGGCGCACGGCGACCGGCCGCTCCACCTGGGCCGAGAGCGCCTCCGAGAGCAGCGCCTCGTCCTCCAGGGCGATACCGGTGAGAATCTCTGCCGGCGGGTTGCCGCCGAGGTAGTGCTGGGCGACGAAAGCGGCCAGCACCTCCGCGGGCCGGCTGCCGGGCGTCACGCGCGGAAACCAGCTCCGGCTGCCCAACACGCGGCCACCGCGGATGAACATTGCCGCCACGCAGTACAGGCCCCCCTGCTCGTGGACCGCCAGGGCATCCGCTTCGGCGGCTCCCGCCTCGCCCCCCACCGCTGCTTCCTGGATCGCCGCGAGGCGCGCGATCTGGTCCCGATAACGTGCAGCCTCCTCGAAGGCCAGGCGCTCGGCCGCAGCCTCCATGCGTTTCACCAGCTCGCCGCGTATCTCGTTCCCGCGGCCCTCGAGAAAGCGCACCGCATGGTCCAGGTCGCGCGCGTAGTCCTCGGCCGAGATCAGCCCGACGCACGGGGCGGAGCAACGCTCGATCTGGTACTGCAGGCAGGGCCGGCTGCGGTGCGCGAAATAGGTGTCCTCGCACGGCCGGATCCGAAACAGCCGCTGCAGGTCCCGCAGCGTGGCGCGCACCGCAGGCACGTTCGGGTAGGGTCCGAACAGCCGCCCCGAGACGTGCCGGGAGCCCCGGTAGAACGACAGGCGCGGAAACTCGTGGCTGGTGTCCAGCCGGATGTAGGGGAAGCTCTTGTCGTCCTTGAGCAGGACGTTGAAGCGCGGCCGGTGCTTCTTGATCAGGCTGTTCTCGAGCACCAGCGCCTCGGCCTCGGTCCGGGTGACGGTGACCTCGAGCCCGCGAACCTGGCTCACCAGGAAGCCGGTCTTGCCCGGGCGCGGCGTCCCGCGAAAGTAACTCGAGACCCGGTTCTTCAGATTGCGCGACTTGCCGACATAGAGGATTTCCCCGTCCGCTCCGAGCATGCGGTAGACCCCGGGGCGATGACTGAGACGGCGCAGGATAGGACGCGGATCGAACTTATCCCGGCCGCCGCCCTGCTTTTTCGGCACGGGCGCGGCCTGCGCCTCGTTCGCTGCCGATGCCTTCGTCGTCATGCATCCCGCCCCAGCCCGGCCAGCCCGGCAGCACGCGCCGCCACCTCCCGGAACATCGACTCCGTCAGCCGCCGCGTCTGGGTGTTGTACCGGCTACAGTGATACGAGTCGACGAGCCGGGTCCCGTCCGGCAATGCATGCTCCGCGCCGTGCCCGAAACGCCAGCCGGCGCGCCGCAGACGGAGGGCGTCCAGCGTCGCGTCGTGGGCGATCCGGCCCAGCGCCAGGATCACTCGCGGCCGGCTCTCGGCAAGTTCCGCGGCCAGCCAGTGCCGGCACTCGCGCACCTCGGCGGACAGGGGCTTGTTGGCCGGGGGCAGGCACTTGACGGCGTTCGTGATTCGGCAGCCGACCAGCTCCAGCCCGTCGTCCGCCGCAACCGACTCCGGCGCCGTGGCCAGCCCGAGCTCGAATAGCGTCCGGTACAGCAGGATCCCCGCATGGTCACCGGTGAAGGGTCGCCCCGTACGGTTGGCGCCATGCATGCCCGGGGCCAGCCCGACGATGAGCAGCGCCGCCGAAGGCGCACCGAAAGGCGGCACAGGGGCCGCGTAGTAGTCCGGGTGGGCTGCCCTGACCTCCTCCAGGAAGGCCGCGAGTCGCGAACAACGCCGGCAACCGGCGTCGAACCAGCTCGGAGGAAACTGCTGCGGGGGAGCGACCTTGATCTCTAAACTACCTTATATAAGTACCATTATTAACTGTTTTTATTATTATTCTGATAGGTGCCTGATCACGGCATCACCGAAACCCGAGGTCCCGACCAGGGTCGCTCCCGGGACGAGGCGCTGCAGCTCCTCCTCCACCGAGCCACGCGCGCTGTTGGTCTTCGGCAGACGGATGGCCGTGCGCAGGCGTGCCAGGTCGAAGGTCAGCTCCTTGGCGGCGATAGTGCGGGCCACGCCGTGCAGGATCCGGTCGGCGGCCTCGCGCCACCCCAGGTAGCGCAGCATCATCTCCGCCGAGAGGATCAGGGAGCCCGGATTGACGCGGTCCTTGCCGGCAAAGCCCGGCGCGGTGCCATGCGTCGCCTCGAACACCGCCACCGCGTCACCGATGTTGGCCCCCGGAGCGATCCCGATGCCTCCGACCTGGGCGGCCAGAGCGTCCGATATGTAGTCGCCGTTGAGGTTCAGCGTGGCGATGACGTCGTAGTCCTCGGGGCTCAGCAGGATCTGCTGCAGGAAGTTGTCTGCGATCAC
>JASFEC010000264.1:0-3266 GCA_050125045.1 Gammaproteobacteria bacterium
CGGCGAGACTGCTGTCGGGCCGGGCTACGAAGTGGTCACAGGATACGAATTGCCCGCGGGCGAGACCACTCTCAAGCGTGCGCGATCCTCGCTGCAGATACCGGCGCCGCTGGCGACCGATGGAGCGGTCTATTACGCCGGCGAACTCGTCGGTGTTCCGCCCGATGCCAACACTTTCGAAGTCCGGGTGGATCGCCGGGCGTCCGTGGGCTACCGGGCCACGTTCGCGCCGGCCCGCTTCGCCCTTTATGCCGACGCGCGGGGTTTCTGCCCGGAAGTGTTCCTGCGGGCCCGGCTGGCGCCGGGTGCAACCGTCACCTGGTCGGCGCGCTACCGTTTCGAGCAGCCGCGGCCGTAGTTTTCTGCCGGCTGCATGCTGCACCGGCTGACTCAGCAAGGGAGCAAGGAGATGCCCGTAGAAATCCAGGTCCTCGGTTATGCAGCCCTGCTGCAGTTCATCCAGTTCTTTCTCATGGCCGTGCCGGTCAACGCCCAGCTCGGCACGAAGTACACGGCCGGCCACCGGGACGAGCAGAAGCAGCCCTGGGGCATGGCCGGGCGGCTCAAGCGGGCCATGGACAATCATTTCGAGGGCCTGATCCTGTTCACCATCGCCGTCGTCGTCGTGGTGCTCGGCGAGGCGTCGACGCCGACAACCGCAGCGGCTGCATGGATTTACCTGGTGGCGCGCATCCTCTTTGTGCCGGCCTATGCGTCCGGTGTCTTCCTGCTGCGCTCCTTGATCTGGTCGGTGGGCTTCGTCGCCACGCTCGTGATGCTGCTCTCGGCCCTGTTCTTGCAATGAGTTTGAGAATCCCCGCAATGAAAACAGCGACTCTCCCTCTCCTGGCGTTACTGCCAGGCCTCTTCGCCGCACTGCCCGCAGTAGCGGACACTGAGTGCCCATCGGTCGGAGAATATGGCTTCGTCTGCGGGCCGCGCAGCGCGGAGGACCTGGTCCAGATTCCTGGCACCGAGTGGATCATCGCCAGCGGCATGATCGCGGACGCTCCGATCTACCTCGTCGATACCGCAAACAAGACCTGGAGCGAGCTCTACCCGGGAGAGGCGCCGCGCGCAGCGCAGGACATGGAGTTGTATGGCGCCTGTCCCGGCGCACCGGAGCCCGGCACGCTCCTCAGCCACGGGCTGAACATCCGGGCGCATGGGGACGGCGGCGCGACGCTGTACGTGGTCGGCCACGGCGGCCGCGAGTCCATCGAGGTCTTCGACGTCGACACTTCCGGCGCCACGCCCGTGCTGACATGGCGGGGCTGCGTGCTGACGCCGGGCGGCATGGCGGCGAACAGCGTCGCCTCCATGGCCGACGGCACCCTGCTCGCGACCATCCCGCTGTATCACGGCGTGTCCATCAGCGCCGCAATGGCGGGCTATAACACGGGGGCCGTATATCGCTGGTCGCCGGGTGATGCCGGCTTCACGCGGGTCGAGGGCACGGACTTGCCCTATGCCAACGGCATCGAGATATCGGCCGACGGCACCGAGTTCTATATCGCCTCCTCGGGCGCGCAGCGCGTGCTGGCGTACTCCAATACCAATCCGGCCCGGCTGTTACGCGGCAGCACGCCGCTGGCCTTTGTCCCGGATAATCTGCGCCTCGGCGCCGACGGGCGACTGCTGACCGCGGGCCTCGACATGAGTGACCCGGTCTGTGGCGACGTGGGGCCGTCGCGGGAGTTCAACCTGGCGGAATTCGCGGCCTGTCCCCGGCCTTTCACGGTATGGAGCGTCGATCCCGAGACGATGGACGGCAAGGCGATCGCGACGTCGCCGGCGATCGAGGACTTCAGCAACATCACCATCGGGATTACGGTGGGCGAAGAGCTCTGGATCGGGACGTTCCTCGGTGACCGGATTGCCTACCATGCGCTGGCCGGGGCAGAGTGACGCCGGGATCCACAAGATCGACGGCGGGCTGACCGCGGTCTAGTCGTCGCTGCTCGGGACCGGGCCCGGGGGCGACTAAATGCTGAACTCCGTACCCCGCGTCAGCCAGCGGCGCAGGAAATAGGCGATCACGCAGCCGGCCAGGGCGTACAGCCCGAGCACCAGCCACATGGCCTCCGGCCGGTCCCAGTAGCTGAGCTGGTGGTTCACCATCGCCTCCTGCAGCGCGACGGGCTGGCCGTCGATCATCACTTGTTCCGGCGACCAGCGTTCGAGCATGTGACCCGACAGCGCGCTGACCACGGTCTTGGCCACGAACCATGGGATGAGCGACATGCCCAGGTAGGCGCCTTCCTGGCCCTTGGGGGCGATCGCCGCCGTGTACTCGTACAGCTTCGGCGACCAGATGACCTCGCCCACGGTGAGGAGGATCATGCAAGCGATGGCCATCTGGTAATGAGCCGCCTGGATCGAGGTGCCGTAGGCGGTCCAGGGCAGGGCCATGGGCAGCAGCGCGATCGACGAGACCATCGCGCCGTAGATCAGCATCTTGAAGACGTTGAAGCGGTTGGCGAGCGGGATGAACAGGACCAGCCCGATCACGATCCCGATAGGATTGATGGCGCTCAGGGTGCCGATGGCCGCGTCGGGGCCGATGGTGCGCAGCCAGTACTTGGGCATCAGCAGGTAGAGATAGGTGAACACCGCCCGGACGCCGAGGATCAGGGCGATCAGCACCAGCAACTGCCTCAGCGCCGGCTCGTGGATCATGTCCCGGAAAATCTGCAGCGGGCGCTTGCGTACCACGGTCGCATCCTCGGGCTCTGCGGTGCCGGCCTCGTCCGGCCCGACCAGCTGCTCCTCGTTCCGGATCATCGTCACCCGGACCACCAGGCACAGCAGCGCCGTGACCACGCCCATGGTGAAGATGTGATAGTTCGGCAGCTCGAGCGCCCGGCGGATGATGTCGATCGAGAAGCCGGCGGCGGCGGCCCCGATATTCATGAACAGGTACCAGAGGTTGAAGCCGGCGCCGCGGGAACGCTTGGTGGTGAACCGGTTCGTGGCCGCCTGGAAGGTGGTTTGCACGGCGGCCATGGCTGGCGCCATGAGCAGGAAAATCAAGGCGGCCAGTATGCCCCGGTAGGGCAGGGAGGGCGTGAGCGCCACCACCACCATCGCCAGGCGCAGCACGAGCAGCGAACCCATGGACAGGTCGAGCGACTTCTTGATGCCAAACCAGTCGGTATACATGCCCGAGACGAGCAACAGCAGGGAGGTCGCCGAGGTGAACAAGGTGATCGTGTATCCGGCCGACTGGTCGCTCATGCCGAGATCATTCGACAGGAACACCGCGG
>JASFEC010000265.1:0-3256 GCA_050125045.1 Gammaproteobacteria bacterium
ATCCCGCCGAATTACGGCCCGGCCTACACCGAGGCCTTTCACCAGGTCTATCACGACCTGGCGGACGAGTACGGCACCGGGCTGGTGCCCTTCATTCTCGACGGCGTGGCGCTGGAGCCCGGCCTGATGCAGGCGGACGGCCTGCACCCGACCGCCGCAGCCCAGCCGCGCATCCTCGACAATCTCTGGCCTGAACTCGAGCGGCTGCTCCGGAGTACAATCGAGAATCCAGACCAATAACAACGCCGAGTCACGGGGGAGCGATGGACAAGATCTGGCTTCAGGAATATCCGGAGGGCGTGCCCGCCGAGATCGACGTCAACGAGTTTCCTTCCCTGCGGGAATTTCTCGAGCAGTCGTTCAGCAAGTACCGCAGCCTGCCCGCGTTCACCAACATGGGACACTCGATCAGCTTCGGCGAGCTCGACGAGATGTCGCGCTATCTCGGTGCCTGGCTGCAGAAGAACGCCGGCCTCTCGAAGGGCGACTGTGTCGCCGTCATGATGCCGAACGTCATCCAGTACGCGGTGGCCGTGGCAGCCATCCTGCGCGCCGGGCTGACGGTGACCAACGTCAATCCCCTGTACACGCCCCGCGAACTCCAGCACCAGCTCAAGGATTCCGGGGCCAAGGCGATCATCCTGGTGGAAAACTTCGCCTCCACGCTGCAGAAGGTGCGCCACGAAACGGGGGTCAAGACGGTCGTGGTCACGGCAATCGGCGACATGCTGCCCGTGCCCAAGCGCCACCTGGTGAACTTTGTCATCCGGAAGGTGAAGAAGATGGTGCCGGCCTGGGACATCCCGGATGCCGTGCCCTTCCACAAAGCCCTCAAGGAGGGCAAGTGGCAGACCATGGACACGCCGCCCCTGGGCCACGACGACATCGCGTTCCTGCAGTACACCGGCGGCACCACGGGCGTCGCCAAGGGCGCCATGCTGACCCACCACAACATCATCGCGAACCTGCTGCAGGCCCGCGCCTGGCTGAGCGTGACAGTGGTGGAGGGCCAGTCCGTGGTGGTCACGCCGCTGCCGCTCTATCACATCTTCTCGCTCACGGCGAACTTCTTCGTCTTCACGTTGATGGGCGGCAACAACATCCTCATTACCAACCCGCGCGACCTCCCCGCCTTCGTGAAGGAGCTGAAGAAACACCGCTTCACCTTCATGACCGGCGTGAACACGCTGTTCAACGGCCTGCTGAACACGCCGGGCTTCGCGGAGGTGGATTTCAGCCATCTCCGGGTCACGCTGGGCGGCGGCATGGCAGTACAGGCCGCGGTCGCCGAGCGCTGGAAGGAAGTCACCGGCAAGCCCCTGGTGCAGGCCTACGGCCTCACGGAGACCTCGCCCGCCGCCTGCATCAATCCGCTCACGGTGAAGGAGTTCAACGGCTCCATCGGCGTGCCCATTTCCTCCACCGAAGTGACCATCCGGGACGAGGATGGCAATGAGCTGGGCATCGGCGCGGTCGGCGAGATCTGCATCCGCGGCCCGCAGGTGATGGCCGGCTACTGGAACCGTCCCGACGAGACCGAGAAGGTGATGCTGGAAGGCGGCTGGTTCCGCAGCGGCGACATGGGGCGCATGGACGAGCATGGCTACGTGTTCATCGAGGACCGCAAGAAGGACATGATCCTGGTGTCGGGCTTCAACGTCTACCCGAACGAGGTCGAGGGCGTTGCCGTGACGCACCCCGCGGTGCTCGAGGCAGCTGCCGTCGGTATTCCCGACGCTAAGTCCGGCGAACTCGTAAAGCTGTTCGTGGTCTGCCGCGAGGGCCAGAGCGTGACGGAAAAGGAGCTGATCGACTTCTGCCGCGAAGGGCTCACCGGCTACAAGGTTCCGCGCAAGGTGGAGTTCCGCCAGGAGCTGCCCAAGACCAACGTCGGCAAGATCCTGCGCCGGGCCCTGCGGGAAGAATAGGACCGGCGCGGCTAGTGGCTGGGCCGGACGACGACTTCGAGCCGGTCCAGCAGCGCGTCGAGCTGGTTCATCGCCTGGTTCTTGTAATGCCCGAGCCGCATCGGGTCGGGCCGGCGCGACAGCGCGCTTGAGAAATGCCGGTCGCGGTCCTGCAAAATCGCCTCGTTGATGGTCACGCCATGGCGCTTCAGGATCGGGGCGAGCCGCCGGCGTCGTGCCCACAGGTCGCGGCGGGTGGTGCGGTAGGCATGCTGGCAGACCATCTCGCGGTTGGCGTAGCTGAAGACGTTCGTGAAGAACATCTTCGAGTCGCCCTTGTCCGGCTCGAACAGGACCACGTCCCGGTCCACGTAGCTGGTCTCGTACTTGGCCATGCCCACCTTCATGCGCGAGTGGATCAGCGCCCGGAAGGTCTGTGACAACACGACCGTGAGCCCGCCCTCGACGAGGGAGTCGTGCCGCTTGTCGTGGCTGGGCGGGGCAGCGCTGGCGTCGAAGGGGACGATCGGGTTCACGCAGAACAGCAGGTCCACGCCCTCGTCCAGGGCCGACGAGGCATGCAGCGTGCGCTTGAGACCGCCATCGACGAAATAGCGCTCCCCGATCGCTACCGGGGGGTACAGGCCCGGCAGCGCCGTGCTGGCCTGGACGGCCTTGGAAATCGGCACGTCATCATGGCCCGGCGAGCCGAAACGAACCGCCTCGCCGGTATCGAGATCCACGCCCACCACCAGCAGCGTGTGCTGCAGCTGCCGGAAATCGTTGGTCATCCCCCGGTTGCTGAACAGGTCGGACAGGAAGCTCTCGATCGGCTGGTTGTCGAAGACCGCCGTCGGGATAGCCCGGGTCAGGCCGCTCAGCGACTCCAGCAGGCCGCGCCCCTGCGGATTGCGGACAAAGTCCCAGAGACCTTCAGCCAGCAGCCTCGGCAGCTGCGAGCCGCGCCCGAAGTACTCCGGGAAGTTGGGCTTCAGGAACAGCGCCGGGTCGAAGCGCTGCGGCCGTCCGCGGCGGCTCACCAGCAGGCGGCCCATTTCCTCGACCGTGATGCCGTTGGCCAGGGTCGAAGCGACGAAAGAGCCGGCCGAAACCCCCACGTAGACGTCGACGTCGGCGAAGTCCAGGCCATCGATCGCCTCGTTAAGCGCCAGCAGCGCGCCGATCTCGTAGATGCCACCGAGCGGCCCGCCACCGGCCAGGGCCAGGCCGATCTTCGGCCCGCCTTTCTTGTCTGCCAGGTGCGTCTGCTGGGTCTGGAGCATGCGTCAGCCGCCGGTCTTCTTACGCGTGGCGCGGGCGGCCGGCGCCGCCTTCTTGGTGGCCGCCCG
>JASFEC010000266.1:0-3251 GCA_050125045.1 Gammaproteobacteria bacterium
GGCACCACCGGCAGACCAGCCCCGAAGGCCATCCCCTGCGCCACGCTCGCCGCGATCCGGAGGCCGGTGAAGCTGCCGGGACCGCGGCCGAAGGCGACCGCATCCAGCTCGCCGAGCACCAGCCCGGCTTCCGCCAGGCATTCTTCGGCCATGGGCAACAGCGTTGCCGCGTGCTTGCGCGGCGTGCTCTCGATCCGCTCGATGACGCAGTCGCCGGTCTGCAGCGCCATCGAGCAGGCGTTAGCCGCCGTGTCGAGCGCCAGGATCTTCATCCCGTCTCCTCCGCCTCGGTCAGGCCGAGCCCGACCAGGAAATCGACGGCCTCTTCCTCCCGCCGCACGAGCGGCATGCGCGGCAGGCTCCGCAGGAACACCCGCCCGTAACTCCGGCCCAGCAGCCGCGGGTCGCAGACCGCGGCCAGTCCCGCGTCGTCGACGTCTCGGATCAACCGCCCGATGCCCTGCTTGAGACTCAGCACCGCCTGCGGCAGCTGCACGTCGCGGAAGGGCTCGCGTCCCTGCTCGCGGGCGGCGTCCAGCCTGGCCTTGAGCAGCGGGTCATCCGGCGCGGCAAAGGGCAGCTTGTCGATCAGCACGACCGACAGGGCCGGCCCCTTCACGTCCACCCCTTCCCAGAAGCTCTGGGTGCCGAGCAGGACCGCGTTGCCGAGCCGGCGAAACTCGGCCAGCAGCCTCGCCCGCGGCTCGTCGCCCTGCACCAGCACCGGGAAGCCGAGCGTCTCCGCGCGGTCCCGCAGTTCGCGGGCCGCCAGCTGCAGCGCGCGGTGGCTGGTAAACAGCAGGAACGCCCGTCCGCCGCTGGCTTCCAGCAATGGCAGCGCCACTTCCACCACGCGTCGCGTGTAATCCGGCGCGGAGGGCTGGGGCATGCCCTCGGGCACGTAGAGCCGGGTGCGCGCCGCGAAATCGAAGGGGCTGTCCAGCTGCAGGGTCTCGGCCTCGTCCAACCCGAGGCGATCCATGAAAGCACTGAAGTCCTCGCCGACGGCGAGCGTGGCGGAGGTAAAGACCCAGCCGCACTCCCGGCCGGCGAGTTTCTCGGCCAACGCCCGTCCCGCGTCGAGAGGCGCGCCGTGGAAACTCGCGCTGCGGCGATGGGTCTCGGCCCAGCGCAGCTCGCAGCCCTCCCCCCCGGCCCGCAGCTGGCCCAGCCGCGCCGCCATGGTCCTCGCCCGGCGCATCACGGCGTCGAGGCCGGGCGTGGCGCCGGCGAGATCCTCGCAGGCCGCGGCGAGCGCGCCGGCCGCCGTTGCCCAGGCCTCCAGTCGTGCATCGGTCTCGGCGGGCAGCTCGGGCCAGGCCACCCGGGGGTTCTGCCGGGCCATCACGGCGGCTGCATCGCGCGCCGCGCGCTCCAGTTCATCCACGGCCCGCTCCATGGGCGGCTGCCATGCGCCCGCCTGCAAGGCCTCGCTGCGCGCATCGCCCACCAGCGCCTGCGCCTGGCGCGTGCCTGCGCCGACCGCGAAAAAGCGCGCCGCGATCTCGGGCAGCTGGTGCGCCTCGTCGACCACCACGGCGTCGGCGCCGGGCAGCAGTTCGCCAAAGCCCTCCTCCTTGAGCGCCAGGTCCGCCAGCAGGAGATGATGATTCACCACCACGACCTCGGCCTTCAGCGCCTCGCGCCGTGCCTTGACCACGAAACAGCGCTGGAACTCGGGGCATTCCTGGCCCAGGCAGTTGTCGGCATTGGAGGTCACGCGGCTCCACAGCGGCGCATCCTCCGGGATGCCCGGCACCTCCGCGATCTCTCCGCGAGTCGTGGTCGGCAGCCAGGACTGGATGCGGCCCAGCCAGCGCCCGTCGCGGCCGCCGGCGCCGCTCTCCTCCACCGCCAGCTGGAAGCGGTGCCGGCAGAGGTAGTTGCTCCGGCCCTTCAGCAGGGCGACGTGCACGGGCCGCCCCAGCGCGCCCGACAGCGCCGGGAGGTCCCGCCGGAACAGCTGGTCCTGCAGGGTCTTGGTGCCGGTCGACACCACGACCTTCAGTCCGGCGTCCAGCACCGGCGCCAGGTAGGCGTAGGTCTTGCCGGTGCCGGTGCCCGCCTCTACCAGCAGCACCTCCCGCGCCTCCAGCGCTCGCGCCACCGCCTCGGCCATGCGTCGCTGTCCCTCGCGCGGCCGGAAGCCGGGCAGCGAGCGCGCCAGCGGCCCATCGGCCTCGAAGGCGGCGCCGATGCGCTCGGCCAGACTCACCGGGCGCGGCCTGCCTCGCCCAGCAGCCGCTCCGCCGCGGCGCGAGCCCCGGCGTCGGCAGTGGCGAGGCTCAGGGCCTTGCGGGCCATGCTCTCGGCCGCGTCGTCCTGGCCGGCCTCCAGTCGCAGGTAACCCAGCTCGATCCAGATCCAGGGATTGGCACCGTCGATCCGCAGGGCACGCTCCAGCGTCGAGCCCGCCGCTGCGGGATTGCCGAGCATCGCCTCGCGCCGGGCCTGCTCAACCAGCGCCTCGCCCGCCGGGTGATAACTCGGCGGCACCTCGGGCATCGCCTCCGGCGCCGGCCGGGGCACCGACCGCGGCACGGGCTCGGCAGGCGGGGGGGCCGGCATGGTCCGGGTGGTCGCTGCCGGCGGCTCGCCCGCAGGCACGGCCTCGCGGGCTTCCGGTTGCGGCGACTGCGCCACCGGGAACGGCGCGCAACCGCCCAGGACCAGGGCGACGAGGGCCGCGGCCGGCGCCGCCCGCCCTTGCCAGCGGCCGCGATCCTGCCGGCCTACGGCTCTTCCCGAAACAACTTGCGTAACCATTCCAGTCCCCTTTCGCCCAGCCCTTCCGCATCGGGCGCGCAATCGCGCATGGCGTAGAGCTCCGCGTCCTCCGGCACCGGCACGACGACCGTGTCGGCGCAGTCCGGGCGTGCGAGCAAGCCGGAGGCGTAATCGATCTCCGCCTCGACCAGGCCCTCCGCCCGTCCCGGCACGAAGGGCTGCGCGCCCAGGCCCGCCATGATATCCGCCCAGATCGGCAGGGCGCCGCTGGCACCCGTCAGCCCGGTCGGCGCGTTGTCGTCGCGGCCGACCCAGACCACGGCCAGAGTATCGCTCCCGAAGCCGCCGAACCAACTGTCCCGAAAGTCTCCGGAAGTCCCGGTTTTGCCCGCATAGGTGCGACCCGCGAGACGGCGTGCAGCGCCGCGCGCGGTGCCCCGGGCGAAGACGTGGGTCATGGCGTGCTGCACCTGGACGACCGCGGCCGGGTCGGCCACGGCCTCGATGTCCACCGGATACCGGGA
>JASFEC010000267.1:0-3232 GCA_050125045.1 Gammaproteobacteria bacterium
TTCGCGGGCCGGCAGACGGAGCGTGGTTTCTCTGGCCGCATCGGTGACCTCGATTTGCAATTGCGCGGCAGCCGCTTTTCGGGCGGGGGCGCGGTCGCGTGGGAGGACGGCCCGGAAATTGACCTCGCGCTGCTGGCGCGCGACGTCAACCCGGGCGCCTGGCACGCCGACTGGCCGGGCCGCCTGGCCGGAGCGCTGACGCTGCAGACGGTGCCGCGCGAACCTGGAGCGTACCGGGTCCGACTCGAATCACTCGAGGGCGAGTTGCGGGGACTGGGCGTCAACGGCGAAGCCGGTATCGACCTCGATAACTCCGGCGCCGCGCAGATTGACAGTCGCCTGGTCATTGCCGGCAGCGTCGTCTCAGTCGCCGGTCGCGTCGCGCGCGACGCGGTCGATCTTGATGCCGCGCTGGTAGCCGACGATCTCGGCAGCCTGCTTGCGGGCGCCAGCGGCAAGGTCGAGGCACAAGGACGCATCGAGGGCGCCATCGAAGCTCCCGCAGTGGCCATCGCAGCGCAGGGCCGCGCCCTGCAATGGCGCGGGTTGCGCGGCCGCGTGGCGGAGCTTCGGGCTGAACTCGACTTGTCCGGGCGCGAGACCTCGATGCTGCACCTGGACGTTGCCGGAACAGGACCACGCGTGGGACGCGGGACCCGGCTGCAGGTCATCGGCACCGGGACGCCCGCAGCGCACGATATCCGGCTGGAGTTCTCGCGTCGTCGCCCCGAGCAAGACCTGACGCTCGCATTGACCGGCGGTCTGCTCGACCACGGGTGGCAGGGCGCCCTGCGCGAGGCCGAGATCACCGAGCGCGGCGAGCCCCTGTGGCAATTGAGCGCACCGGCGACCGCCGGCTTCACCGACGGCGAGGTATCGCTGAGCGGCGCCTGCCTCGACGGGATCTTCGGCCTGATGTGTATCGACGCATCCAGTTCCGGGGCGGGCCCGTGGCAGGCCCGGGGGACGCTGGCGGGCCTTGACCTGTCTCGACTGGGGGATTGGCTCAACCTCGGCTTGCAGTCAGCTGGCCAGCTCACCGGCGGCATCCTGCTGAATGCAGACCAAACCGGCTTCACCGCGCTCTCGGGCGGGTTCGGCCTGACCCCGGGCGAGATTCGGGCGCGCGGCGAGACCGGCCCGCCCCTGCTGGCCTGGAACGGTGGCGCGCTCGAGTTCCAGGGCGACAGCGCCCGGGCCTCGGCGGCCCTGAGCCTCCTGCTCGCATCAGAGGACGAGCTCAAGGCTGATGTCAGCATCGGCTGGAACGAGGCGGATCCGTCGCTGACCGGTACCGTCCGCAGCCGTCTCTCGCAACTCTCGCTGATCAAGGAACTGGTCCCGGAGATTGCGGAAATCGGCGGACGGACGGAACTCGAGGCGCAGCTGTCCGGCACCCTCAGGGCGCCGGAGACGCGCCTGACCGTGGCGTTGCGCGAGGGCCGCGCTTTCCTGCCGGGCCTCGGGATCACCCCGGAGGATATCGAGGCGGATCTCTTGCTGGCGGAGGACATGCTGCGCTTCGAGATGTCGGGCCGATCCGGCGAGGGTGGCTTCCGGAGCAGCGGCGAGTTCGACCTCGCGGCAAGCGCCGTCGTCGGCTCAGCCTCCCTGCGAGGAGACTCCCTGCGGGTCATCGACCTGCCGGATCTGCGCGCGGCCGTGAGCCCGGACCTCGAGTTCAGGTTTGGGGAAGGCCGCCTCGTAGTGAGTGGTTCGGTCGATATGCCGACGGCTGCGATCGGCGAATTCAGTGGCCCCCGAGCCATCAGGGTCAGCCCGGATGAAGTGATCGTAGGCCCGGAAGCTCCCGCGAAGGAAGACAAACTGGAGATCCGGGCGCGGATTCGTCTGACCGCAGGCCCGGACGTGGAGATCGAGGCGTCCGGCCTGAACGGTCGGGTCGAGGGCGACCTGGTGACAATCGTCGTCCCCGGGTCGGACCCGCGGGGCCGCGGGGAGTTGCGGGTGGTCGACGGGACCTTCGCGGTGCTTGGCACGACACTGAAGATCGAGACCGGACGGCTGTTCTACGACGGCGGTCCGCTGGAAAACCCGAGCCTGGAGATCCGCGCCGAGCGCGAAGCCGACGACGTCACCGCCGGGGCGATGATCCGGGGCACTCTGGCTCAGCCCGAGGTGTCGCTCTATTCCGATCCGCCGTTGCCGCGCGCCGAGGTCCTCTCTTACCTGACGCTCGGCAAAGGACTGGGCGAGTTGGATACGACCGAGCAGGGAGCAGTGAACCAGGCGGCGAATGCCCTGGTCCTCTCGGGGGGCGGCCTCGTGGTCCAGGACCTGGCCCGCCGGCTCGGTTTCGAGGGCCTGTCAGTCTCTGCCGAGACGGGCCCGGACGAGACGGCGCTGATCGTCAGCAAGTATCTCGGCAGCGGCCTGTATGTCAGCTATGGGCTGGGGCTGTTCGACACCGTGGACACACTGCGGCTCCGGTACCAGGTCAATCCGCGGCTGTCGCTGGAGGCGACGTCTGGCGAAGAGGAAGCCGCCGACATTTTCTACACCTTCGAGCGGGACTAGCGCCGCCGCGCTCAAAAGCTGCGCTTGCCTTCGACCAGGAACTGCACGCTGTCGATGGAGGAGTCTCCGTCCAGCGGGAAGGCCACGTCGATGTGGATCATCTTGCCGATGCTGGAGCGGGTGCTTCCCAACCTCAGTCCGAAGCCCACGTCGCGCAGCAGGCCGAGATTCTCGCTGCCGTAGGGATCCTCTCCCCACACGCGGCCCGCATCGAAGAACACGGCTCCGCCGACCCGAAACAGGCGCCACAGGTAGTAGTCCGTAAAGTAGCGCTGCTCAATGGTGAACTGGGCGCGCCGCTCGCCACGCTGGTAGCGCAGCGGGTAGCCCCGCAGGCCGTCGTCGCCGCCGATCTCGATCGGGTTGTCTAGGTCGAGCTCCACGCCCGCATCGGCGTGCAACGAGGCGAACAGCAGCCACCGGTCGGACTGCCGGTAGTACCAGCGAGCCGAGCCACCGAAAACGGCATTGCGCAGCTCCTCGTTCTCGACGCGCCCGCTCGCCCGGGTCGAGAAGTTCCACAGCATGTGCTGCGGGTCTCCCTGGCCCCAGCTGGCCCGGGCCGAGAAAGCCACGCCGCTGCGGTCCGAACCCAGCGCCCTGCTGATGAGGCCGAGGCGAATTCGGAGGTCGGCGCCCAGCCGCACGTCCTCCACGCGGTAGATCTGGTCGAGGTTCTCCGCACGCAGGAACT
>JASFEC010000268.1:0-3231 GCA_050125045.1 Gammaproteobacteria bacterium
ACGCCAAGGCCTACGACTATTACCTGCGCGGCCGCAGCTACATGTACACCATGACGCGCCGGGACTACGAGTGCGCCATCCGCATGTTCGAGCAGGCCATCGAGATCGATGACAAGTACGCGCTTGCCTACGCCGGCATCGGCGATGCCTACTCCCACCTCTACCGCTATGCCGAGGCCACGCGCGAGAACGTGCGCAAGGCTGTGGAAGCCAGCGAGCGGGCGGTCGAGCTCGACCCGGATTCCGCGGAAGCGCGCGCCTCGCACGGCCTGGCCATGTTCATCAGCGATGACTACGAGGCCGCGGAGCGCGAGTTCGGCCGGGCCATCGAGCTGAATCCCAACCTGTGGGAGCCGTACTACTACTTCGGGCTTGCCTGGTCGTCCAAGGGAGAGTTCGAGAAGGCCATCGAGATGTACAAGAAGGCGATGGAGGTGAACCCGGCGGACTACCAGGCGCCGATCTTCATTGCGCAGAGCTACGCTTCGCTCGGCCGCAAGCACGACGAGATGAAGGCTCGCCTGGCCTCGCTGGAGCAGATCCAGCGGCACCTGGAGATGAATCCCCACGATACCCGTGCGCTTTATGTCGGGGCGAACCAGTTCGCCAATGTCGGCGAGTTCGCGAAAGCGCAGGAGCTCGCCGAGCGGGCCCTGGGCCGCGACCAGGAGGAGCCGGTGGTGCTCTACAACGTGGCGTGTTTTTACGCCATGAAAGGGGATACCGACCGCGCCATGGAGCTGCTGGAGCGCGCAGTCGAGAACGGGTGGGGCGACAAGGCCTGGCTGGAGACCGATCCGGACCTTGATTCGCTGCGCGAGGACACCCGCTTCCAGGCGCTGATGGGACGGATCCACTAGCAGGCGTCGCCATCAGCGCCTCGGCGGCGCCGGTCATCGAACAAGTTACTGGGAGACCCGGACCGTTGCTTTGCGCGTTTCCGGGAGAGGGGATTGCTTATGCGCGTCATCGTTATCGCCGCCGTCATGGCCCTGGCCGCCTCTGCGGCCCCCGCCCAGGGCAGCGAGCCGCTTGTCTGGAACGACCTGTCCGGTCCGGTCGACCTGGTCTGTCCCTTCCGCGGCGAGATCGATTACGAACCCGGTGAGATCCAGTGCGGCTTCATCACCGTACCGGAAAACCGCGCCGATCCCGGCAGTCGCCTGATCCGCCTCCATTTCGTCAGGATTGCGGCCACCGGGGACGAGGACGGCGAGGAGGGCGCAGAAGAGGGCGGTGATCAGGAGGTACGCGACGACCCGATCATCTATCTCACCGGCGGCCCCGGCGTTGAAGTGGCACCCTACGTTGCGCGGTTGCGCGAGCACGATGTGGTCAGGCATCGCGACCTCTACATTCTCGAGCAGCGCGGCATCGGCGCCAGCGGCGACCCGTGCCCCTATTTCAACGATACCAACCGTGCCGCCCTGTGGACCGAAAGCCTGTACGAGGCTGAGGTGGAGGCGGGTGAGCGGATGCGGGCCTGCTTCCGGGCCGCGGCCGCGGCGGGTATCGACCTCGCGGGCTACAACACCATCGAGAATGCCCGCGACGTGCGGGCCCTGCGCGAGGCGCTGGGGCTGGCGCAGTGGAACGTCTGGGGTATCTCCTACGGCTCGCACCTCGGCCAGATGCTGTTGCGCGAGGATCCCGACGGCGTGCGCGCCATCGTCCTCGACGCCATCGTCCCGAACGATATCGGCGATTTGATGCGCATCGGCCGCTGGGCCAGCCTGGTGCTGGAGAACCTCTTGTCCACTTGCGAGGACGCGGCAGTCTGCGAGGACCTGGAAGTACGCTTCGACGCGGCGCTCGCCAAGGCCAAGTCCGATCCCGTGGTCGTCGAGACCGACCAGGCCGAGCTCTATCCCGCCGGGAAAGTCCGCTTTGGCGGCGAGATTCTCGCGTTCGCCCCGTTCGCGATGATGTACGAGCAGGACGAGCACCCTGCCATCCCCGCGGTCATGGACACGCTCATCAACGCCGTCGAGACCCGCGACATGACGGTGTTCGACCTGCTCGCCTCGGACACCGGCGATGGCGATGCAGGGGGGATCCCGATCTCCCTGGGCATGGCCAACGCGATCCGCTGCAATGATGGTTACTACGCGGCCTCGGCTGCGGTCGCGAGCAGCGACCTGGAAGAGAACCCGCGCTTCATGGACCTGATCTTCACGCCGGAAGGCGCCGCCTACCAGGCGCGCGTCTGTGAGGAAGAAGGCCTGGGGCCCCGTAATCGTGAGGCATACGCCCTGGTCGAGTCCGGCGTTCCCGCCCTGATCGTCAACGGGGCCTGGGACCCGGTGACCCCGCCTGCGATGGCCCGGGCCATCGTCCCCGGCTTCTCCAACGGCCGCTATATCGAGGTGCCGTTCGCCGGGCATGGCCCGACCCGCTCGATGAGCGAGTGCGCGGGCGGTGTACTCACCGCGTTCTTCGACAACCCGGATCCGGCTGCGCTCGACGCGACCTGCCTCGAAGAGGGCGTGGCGCGGCCGGCGTACCTGGATCTTTTCCAGACCAACGCAATTCGCCGTGCGGGCATCATGGCGGCTGCCGATCCCAAAACGCTGGCGACTCCCGGGGCCTGGGCGGGGATCTCGCTGCTCGTGCTCTTCATCGCCTTTTTCGCCTTCCCGGTCGGCTGGCTCACCCGGGCTGCCGATCGGCGCTCGACCGGACATGTGCCCGTGCCCGCGGCCGGGGTTCGCGGGCTGGCCTGGGGCGCCGCGCTGAGCGGGCTCGGCTTTGCCGGGCTGTTGGGGCTTGCGGGCTACCAGGCCAGCGAGGTTTCAGAATTTGCGCTCCTCACGGGGCTCGCCCCGTTCGCCAGCGTCGCGTCCTGGCTGGGCGTGCTGGCCGGGCTACTCGGCCTGGTGGCTGTCGTCCAGGTGTGGCGGGCACGCTCGGCCCGTGCAGGGATACTTGCGGGCACGCTCGCGGGGGTGACCCTGACCGGGCTTGCCGCCGTGTCGCTGGCGATCTTCGCCTTCGCCTGGGATCTCGCGCCGTTTTGAGCGGGCGACCGGAGAAGCGCATGCGCCGTCCCCGCCAATGGCCGGGGCTGGGGCGCCACCTGCCGGGGCTCATGCAGTCAGTCGCCAGCCGATCCAGCACAGCGAGAACAGGGCGCCGGAGCCGAGACCCAGCCACGCGAGGGCGAGAAGCGCCGGCCCCGGCCTCGCATGCCGCGGCACGTGCGGCGCGGTTACCGCCCGCAGGGTTACCCAG
>JASFEC010000269.1:0-3230 GCA_050125045.1 Gammaproteobacteria bacterium
GCCCTGCCGCCCGGCGGCAATCGGATTGCCGGCCAGGCGGAAGGCCTCGTAGTCGGCCGCGAGGGCGTCGAACTCGGCCACCGGGTCGGGGCGCACGGCGGCGCAGCCGGCGATCACGGAGAACGCAAGGGCAGCAACGGCAAGACTTCGGAGCATGTGGTGTTCCTCTGGAGCGGCGGGCACGCGGCCTCCGCGCCGCGATCACGAGCGCCGGAGAATACTACAGCCGCGAGGACGCCCGGCCAGGGTGGGGTGCCATCCCCGAGCGAGCAGTGGGCGAAGTGAGCGCGACGCGGGGCCCGTCTGATTCAGCGCCAGCGGGCGATTGCGTCGAGCAGCCCGCGCGTCGAGCCGTCGCCGCCCTGGAAGCCGTCGGGCTCGGCGACCGCATCGGTCATCTCCCGCGCCAGGCGCTTGCCCAGCTCCACCCCGGGCTGGTCGAAAGCGTTCAGGCCCCAGAGGACGCTCTCGACGAAGACCTTGTGCTCGTAGAGCGCAACCAGCTTGCCCAGCGTTTCCGGGTCGAGCTTCTCGAACAGCAGGGTGGTGCTCGGGTGATTGCCCGGATACCCCTTGTCGGCAGGATCGCCCTCGGCCAGGGCCCGCGCCTGGGCCAGCATGTTCGCCAGCGCCAGGTCGTGCTGCGCCTGCGAGGGGCCCGAGGCCTGGACCGGGGCGAGGAAGTCGATGGCGACCTTGCGGGTGCCCTGGTGCAGCAGCTGGAAAAAGCTGTGCTGGGCGTTGGAGCCGGGCTCGCCCCAGAGGATCGGGGCCGTGTCGACGGTCGCCTTCCCGCCGCCGCGCTGCCGCGCCTTGCCGTTGGACTCCATGTGCAGCTGCTGCAGGTAGGCAGGGAAGCGCGCCAGGCGGCTGTCGTAGGGGAGCACGGCCAGGCTTTCGCAACCGAGGAAGTTGGTGTTCCAGGCCGACAGCAGGCCCATCAGCACCGGCAGGTTGGCCTCGAGCGGCGCATCGCGGAAGTGGCGGTCCATGGCCCGCCCGCCGGCCAGCAGCGCGCGGAAGTTGTCCATGCCGATGCCCAGCGCGATCGCGAGCCCGACCGCCGACCACAGGGAGAAACGCCCCCCCACGAAGTCCCAGAAGCCGAAGCGGTTGGCCGGCGCGATGCCGAACTCGTCCATGGCCTCATGGTTGGTGGAGACGCCGACGAAATGGGTGCGGACGGCCTCCTCGCCGAAGCGCTGCACGAACCATTCCCGCGCGGCGCGGGCGTTGGTCAGCGTCTCTAGCGTGGTGAACGTCTTGGAGCAGATCACGAACAGCGAGGTGGCCGGGTCGATCTTCGCCAGCACGTCGCCGAGGCCGACTCCGTCGATATTGGAGACGCAATGAACCCGCACGCCCGGCACCGCGTAATTGGCGAGCGCGCCCGTGGCCATCTCGATGCCCAGGTCCGAGCCGCCGATGCCGATGTTGACGACGTCGGTGAAGTGGCGGCCGGTGCCGTGGCCGGCGTACTGGCCGGAGTGCACGGCCCGGACGAAGGCCTCCATCCGGTCGAGCACGTCGTGCACCGCCGCCGTGGCGTCGAAGTCGCCGTCGAAATAAGGATCGTCGCGGTCCGAGCGCAGCGCCACGTGCAGCACCGCCCGGTCCTCGCTGGTATTGATGTGCTCGCCGGCGAACATGCGCTCGCGCATCGCCTCGACCCCGGCTTCGCGGGCGAGCCGGGTCAGCAGCTTCATGGTCTTGCGGGTGACGAGATTGCGCGAATAGTCGACCAGCAGCCCCTCGGCCTCGACCGACAAGCGGGTGAAACGCCGCGGGTCACGCCGGAACATGTCGCGCAGGTGCCGCTTCTTGAGGTCGGCTCGGCCGTGGCCCTTGAGCTTGCCCCAGGACGTCAGGCCCTTCGGCCAGGCGGTCTTCTTGCTCCCCATCCCTTGCGCTCCAACGTCACCGGACAGCCCGGGATCATCCCCGGTGCTCGTTACGGTAATACGACAGGTACCACTCCACGAAGCGCGCCACGCCCTCCTCCACCGGCGTCGCCGGGCGGTAGCCCACGTCCCGGGCCAGGTTCTCGACGTCTGCCCAGGTGTCGGGCACGTCGCCGGGCTGCAGCGGCAGCAGGTTCTTCTCGGCCTTCTTGCCCAGCTTCTCCTCCAGGATCTCGATGTACCGCATCAGTTCCACCGGCCCCTGGTTGCCGATGTTGTACAGGCGATAGGGCGCGAAGCTGGTGCCGGGGTCCGGATCGTCGCTGTCCCAGTCCGGGTTCGGCGCGGCGACCTTGTCCAGGCAGCGGACCACGCCCTCGACGATGTCGTCGACATAGGTGAAGTCGCGCTTGTGGTGGCCGTAATTGAAGACGTCGATCGGCTCGCCCTCGAGGATCGCCTTGGTGAACTTGAACAGCGCCATGTCCGGGCGTCCCCATGGCCCGTAGACGGTGAAGAACCTGAGTCCCGTCGTCGGCAGCTCGTAGAGCGCCGAGTAGGTGTGGCACATGAGCTCGTTGGCTTTCTTGGTCGCGGCATAGAAAGACAGCGGGTGGTCCACGTTCTGGTGCACGGAGAAGGGCATGCGGGTGTTGGCGCCGTAGACCGAGCTGGTGGACGCGTAGACCAGGTGCTCGACGCCGTTGTGGCGGCAGCCCTCCAGCAGGTTGGTGTGGCCGACGAGGTTGCTCTCGACATAGGCCATCGGGTTCTCGATCGAGTAGCGCACGCCCGCCTGGGCGGCGAGATGCACCACCCGGTCGAACTTCTCGATCTTGAACAGCTCCTGCATGCCGCTGCGGTCGCACAGATCGAGCTTGCGGAAGCGCCAGTTCGGGTAGTTCTGCAGGCGGCTCACGCGGGCCCGCTTCAGGGTCGGGTCGTAGTACTCGTTGAGATTGTCGAGCCCGACCACGTCGTCGCCGCGCTCCAGCAGGTACTTGGCGGTGTGGTTGCCGATAAAGCCGGCTGCGCCGGTCACCAGGACTTTCATTACAGTCTCCCGTCCACCGCGTCGGCCGGCAGGATGTGCTTGATGTCGTAAAGAACCCCGTCCTCGGCGAGGAACCCGCGCACGCCCGCCGCGCCCAGGGCCTTGAACTCGTTGTGCGCCACGGCCATCACCACTGCATCGTAGGCGCCCGCGGCAGGCTCCGCCAGCGGCTCGATCCCGTACTCCTGCTGCGCCTCCGCCGGGTCGACCCAGGGATCGTGCACGTCCACTCGCGCGCCGAAGTCCGCCAGCTCGCGCACCATGTCGACGACCTT
>JASFEC010000270.1:0-3174 GCA_050125045.1 Gammaproteobacteria bacterium
GGGCAGGAATGGTGGCCGGCAGCCGGCAGCCTGGAGGCCAGCATTTCGGTCACGGCGGACGCGGGCGAGCTCACCCGGGTGGCGGGCGACTTGCAGGCACGCGATCTCCAGCTGGCGCCGGGGGGCAACCTCGCCGTGGTCGCCCCCCGGCTCATGGAACCCGGGTACGGCCTGCTGGGCGCCAGCTTCGAATGGGATCGTGCGCCGACAGGGTGGGAGCTGGACCTGACGGACCTGACGGTCGATCGCGGCGGACGTCGCTGGGAGAGTCCGGCAGCGGGCCTCGCGTTACGGCGCGAGGGCGCGTTGCGGCGGATCCTCGTGGAGGCGGACACGCTTCAAGTCGAGGACTTGTTGCCGGGGTTGCGCTGGGTGCGGCCCGAAGTTGCCGAAAGAGTGCTGGCTCTGGCGCCTGCCGGTCGGCTGAGCGGCCTCGACCTGCGGCTGGCATGGCCCGAGGAGGGCGGCGCGCCCCGCGAGTTCAGTGTGGCGTCCGGGTTCGAGGGCCTGGCCGTGCGGCCCGCGGGCCCGTGGCCAGGCGTGGAGAACCTGTCTGGCTATGTGGCCGGGAACCAGGTTACCGGCAGCGGCCAGCTGGACAGTCGCGACGCGAGCATCGCCCTGCCGCGCCTGTTTCGCGAGCCGCTCGAGCTGGCATCCGCCAGCGGGCGGGTGGACTGGCGTCGTGAAGAGGATGCCCTGGTCCTGAGCGTGCCGACGCTGCAGGCAGCCAACGACGACGCCGCGGTGACCGGGGGCGCGTTGCTCCGCCTGCCGGCCGGCGACGCCTCGCCGCGCCTCGAGATCGAGGCGACCGCACGGGACGTCAATGTGGCGGCGGCGCCGAAATACCTTCCCGTGGGGATCATGCCGGCGCAGGTGGTGAGCTGGCTGGACCGGGCCCTCGGGGGAGGGCGGGTGCCCGAGGCGCAGTTCGTGTTCGAGGGTGACACGCGCGCCTTCCCCTTCCGGGACGACGAGGGCCTGTTCAGGGTCGAGTTCGACTGGGAGGACGGGATCCTCGACTACAGCCCGGGCTGGCCTCCCGCGCTCCGGCTCGCCGCCGCGGTCCGGTTCGAGAACGAGGGGCTGTTCGCCGAGGTTGGCGGCGGGGAGCTGGCGGGCGTCGCGGCAGGGCCCGTGGCTGTCGCGATTCCAGACCTCCGGCGCGGAGAACTCAGCATTCGTGGCTCGGCTGCGGGCAGTCTGGCCAGCATGCGGGAGTTCGTGATGTCCGCCAGTCTTCTGCGCGACAGTATCGGGCCGGGGGTCGGGCCCGCCGAGTTCACGGCCGGCAGTGCGGAGGCAGAGGTGGACCTCGCGCTCCCGCTGCGCAGCCTCGCCGAGTCGCGCGCCCGCGTCGACCTCGAGATTCGCGGCGGTGTCCTGAATTATGAGTTTCTCGGCGCGCCCGTGCAGGAACTCGATGCACGCCTGAGCATCGACAACGCGCGGGTCGATGGCGAGGCCGTTACCGCGACGCTGGCAGGATCGCCGGTGGCGGCGAGCGTCGCTACCGGCGAGGATGGCGCGGTGCGCCTGGAGCTGGGCGGCAGCATGAATGCGACGCAGCTGGGGCAGGTGCTGCGACTGCCAGTCGCGGAATGGGCCGAGGGACGCGCCGCCTGGGATGCTTTCATCCGGTTTCCGGCGCCCGGCGGCGCGGCGCCGCTGCAGATGGGAGTCGGCTCCGACCTGGCGGGCATGGCCATCGCCCTGCCGGCGCCTGTCGGCAAGCCGGCCGATCAGCGCCGGACGCTGGAGATCAGCGCGGCTTTCCCCGGCGACGACCGGGTCGAGCTGCAGCTGGACTGGGATGAGTCGCTGCGGCTGGTCGGCCGCCTGGAAGGCTCGGACTCAGGCTTCGCGCCCGGTGTCGTGCCCGGCGCGGTAGAGGGCGAGCCGTCGGGCCTGGTGATCAGCGGGGCGGTCTCCGCCCTGGACCTGGGCGGCTGGCTGGCCCTCCCCTGGACCGACGACGCGCAACCGGCCGGCATGGCCGCTTGGGTGGCGGGCGGGCGCCTCCTTGTCGGGCGTATGGACACGCCGCTTTCGACTTTCGACGACATGCTGGTGGAGCTCGTGCGGGACGAGGCCCATTGGGAGTTCCAGCTGAGCAGCGAGCGCGCGGCGGGCGGCATTCGCGTGCCGTTCGTCATGTATGGGGAACAGCCCGTGGAGGTGCGCCTCGAGCGTCTCTGGATCGTCGCCCCGGCCGAAGAGGACGCCGAGGCAGATGCCGGCCCGGCCGAAACAGCGGGCCGCATTCCGCCCGACAAGGTGCCCCCGCTGGATCTCGAGGTCGACGATTTGCGCTACCACAACATCCGCCTGGGCAGTATTTCGGCCCTGACGCTGAACGAAGGGGACGGCTTCGAGCTGGTGGGCCTGGAGGGTGTCGGCGACGGTTTCATGTTGCAGGCCAACGGCCGCTCGCGCTTGTCCGACACCGTCGATGCCTCGCGCCTCGATCTGTCGCTACGCAGCGACAACGTCGGCCAGGGCCTCGAGTTCATGGGCTTCCGGAGGAGCGCGGAAGCTGCGCGCGGCACGTTCGAGGCGAGCGTCGAGTGGCAGGGCGGCCTGCGGCGCGACTGGCTGGCGGCGATCGTGGGTGAGGCGAGCCTGGCCATCGAGGACGGCACCCTGGTCGGGGTTGAGCCGGGAGCGGGCCGTGTCTTCGGACTGCTGAGTATCCAGGAGCTGCCGCGCCGGCTGGCACTGGACTTCGAGGATGTTTTCGGCGAAGGCACAGCCTTCGACCGCATCAGCGGGGATTTCCGGATCTCCGGCGGTAACGCCTACACCCAGAACCTGGTGATGCGGGGCCCGGCAGCGGAAATGGGCGTCGTCGGACGCGCCGGTTTCGTGGCTCGGGACTACGACCAGACGGCGGTGATCAGCGCCGACCTCGGCCGCACGCTGCCGGTAGCGGGCACCGTGGTCGGCGGACCGGTGGTCGGAGCGGCCCTCTTCATTCTCTCGGAGATGCTGCAGCAACCCTTCGAAACCCAGCTGACCTATCGCATCACCGGTCCCTGGGACGAACCGGTTATCGAACGCCTCAGCGCGTCGGATCGCGCGCAGCGGCAGGAACCCCCTCCGGAGCCGCCGCAATGAGCATCCGGGTCGCCGTCATCCAGATGACTTCGGGGCAGGACCGGACCGCCAACC
>JASFEC010000271.1:0-3140 GCA_050125045.1 Gammaproteobacteria bacterium
CAGCACCAGGCCGATGACATACAGGCCGGCCATGGGCTTGAACAGCGGCCGGGTGTTGTCGTCGCGCAGCAGCCCGGCGATGCCGATGACGATCGCCGTGATCAGGATCGGCAGCAGGCACATCGACAGGAAGGCGATGTAAAGGCTGCCGACAGGGTAAAGCGCAGACCCGACGGGCTTGGCGAAGAGCCCGATCAGAAAGCCGCCGGCCACGCTTACCAGCACGGTTTTCGGGTCCATAAGGATGCGTGCGAGGTTCATCGGCTTCCTGTCAGTTCGCTTGTGCATGCGCGAGATTAAGTGCCTCGTCGCGAGGAAGACACCTTGGATCCGCTCATATTGGGCAGACACCTGGAGTCTGGTCGCCCGCTCCCTTCCCAAGTGGGCATCGCCAGTGCGGCGGCAGGCGAACCTGAAAGTCGGCATTTTGCAGCGCTGCTTTATCCTGCCCCATCTTCCCGGATCCCCCTAGTAGAGCCGCTTGTGGAACCGCATCATGGCGAGCGCCAGCGTCACGGCAAAGAATGCAGCCAACGCCCAGATTTCCTGGCTCATCTGGCCGAGATCAGCGCGGCGCAGCACGTGCCTGCTCGACGACGACCTTCTGGTGACTGTCGTCCTGGCGGCCGATGACGTCGCCGGCCTGTACCGCCCCGCTAACGGTCGAAGCTGGCTATGAAGTCACGAATCCGCGCCGCATTCGCGCCCACGTCGCTGCGCCCGACACGGGACTTTGAGCGGATGTCGATGCGGCTGCCCTCGACGGTCGGCCGGACGCGGATCACGACGTCGTCCTTGAAGCCGAACCAGAAGGTGGTGTCGGTCGCCTCGATTCTCCCGTCCTGGGGCACCGTAGTGACAATCTCCCACCCCAGCTCGCGCGCCACCTGCTCGGCCCGGTCGAAGGCCTCGGCAACGTTAAGCGTAGTCAGGATGGGTTGCACCTCGGGGTAGGCCTCGCGCTGCTGCTGCGCCACTTCCTCGCCGGGATACTCTGGCGGGTTGGCGGCGTCGGCACGCAGCGGCAGCACGGCGACAAACACCGGCGGGTCATCCATGTCCGTGGTGATGTCGTGGATGAAGGGCAGGGAGCGGACCGTCTGCAGACCGTTCCACGGCACCCAGGCCGTCAGCGCGCCGATCACCACGGCGGCGACCAGCAGCGGCGCAGCCGCGCGGCGCGTGGCCGGGATCACCAGCAGCACGATGGCCAGGAGCGCGGCGGCGATGCCGCCGAAGAAGGCCCAGCGCATCAGCAGGAAGCCGGTGCCGAACTCCCACAACCCGAAGCGAGTGCCCGGCCCGGCGCTCAGCAACAGCAGTGCGGCGACGACTGCGAGCAGCAGGATGATCCTGGCGAGTTTCATGGTCCCCTCCCGACGTCGATGGCCGGTCTAGGGTATCAGGCCTTGGCGAACGCCAGCTCTGCGACCTCGATGTCCGCCTCGAAGGCCTCGCCGTACGCGACCACCGCGATCGACTTCAACCCGGAGACATTGAGTTTCCCGAAGGTGGACTTGCCCTCGAAGGCGGTGAAGGGAAGGAACTGCTCCCGCCAGTGCGTGGCGACGGTGACCGGCGCCCGGAAGTAGGACCAGGGCAGCCAGTTCTGCCCGGTCCGCAGGTGAATGTAGTAGGGCCCGGGCCTGCCGCGCGCCGTGACTCGGACGCCGCTCCAGGCGCTCGCGTCCAGGGATCCGCCGCCGGGGGCCAGCGGCAGCCGCGCCTGGATGAAGCCGCCGCGGTTCTCCAGGCGCACTTTGCCCCGCATGCTCAGCACGGGACGGCCGTTGTCCTGCCCGTACCCGAGCTGCATGTCCGACATGCCGCCCATCACCCGGTCGGTGAAGCCCTCCCAGCGCGTGCCGAGAGCCGAGACCCCGTCGCCCCGGCTGAAGTCGTCGATCAGCAATGAGTCGCTCATGCCCCGAATACTAACCGCGGTCGACCGTCACTAGTAGGCCGCGTCGAACCCGAGCAGGATGTAGTTCTCCTTGGTCTGGTGGCCGACATAGGGCGGCCCGAAGTTGTCTTCGCTCAGGAAGTCGATATTGATTTCCATCACGCCCTTGACGTTGCGCATGAAGTAATACGAGGCGCCGAAGGTCAGTGAATTGATGTCGATGCCCTCGTAGATCGTCGCGGTGTCGTCGAAATCGCTGGCGTCTGCATAGTTGTAAAGGACCGACAGGGCCCAGCGATCGTTCATGATGAAGTCGACGCCGGCGAAGCCGCCGAACCAGTCGTAGTCGACGCTCGGGTCGGCGTCGAGGAACTCGTCCCACTGGTTCCACAGCAGCTGCGCGAACCAGTGTGTCCTGGCGCTGAGCGACCCCGACAGGTCCAGGCCGTAGATCGTCTTGTCGGTGTCGCGGCTGCCGCGGTCCGCGCCGGCGAAGCCCGCAGCACTGCGCTGTTCGCCCACCAGGCCGAACAGGCCGACGTTGACGGGCCCGATCGACCCGCCGAGCCGCCCGAACACGTTCTTGCTCGAGTCGTTGTCGAACATGTGGTCGGGGCGGCGGTAGCCCGGGCTGTTGATGGTGATGTTCTCGCTGATGCCGTTGCCGTTGGTCAGGCCGAGCGCCAGCTCGACCGGGCCGAGCCCGCGGTCGAAGATCATGCCGCGGTCATAGGTGATGCCTGCCGCGCGGTAGGCGTAGAAGTCTTGGAAAGTAAGGCGCACTTCGCGCGGGAACATCAGGTCGGAGACCTGGAACTGGCCGAGCATGCCGCCGATGCCGCTGCCGGCGATGTCGGCGTAGCTGAACCAGGCGTCCTCGATGATGACTTCGCCGTTCTCGCCCTTCTCGGCAAAGATGGCGTAGAAGTAATAGCTGATGTTCTCGGACAGCGGGGCGCTGGACAGGAGCTTGATCAGGTAAGGCGCCTGAATGTCGAAGGACGAGTCGTCGCCCGTGGGCCCGGTCTCGTAGTCCACGACCTCGCTGTCGCGTCCCTGCACGAAGGCCTGGGCGCGAATCGCCAGCGGGATCGACTTCGGCAGCGCCAGGCGGTCGTCGCTGCTCTCCATCATGGTGTCGCGCCACTGGGGCATGCGCATGTTGTTGCCGGCGAACCATTCGCCGAACTCGTTGAGCCGCGGATAGGCAGAGTGGCATGTGACGCAGCTCACGTCG
>JASFEC010000272.1:0-3119 GCA_050125045.1 Gammaproteobacteria bacterium
GCCGATCATCGGCGTCGCGGTCGGTGTGCTCATTGCGGGCGTCGTGCAGCTCGCCTTCCAGCTTCCTTTCCTGCGCGCTGTAAGGCTGCTGCCCCGGCCGCGCTGGGGCTGGCACCATCCCGGCGTTCGCCAGATCGGTCGGCTGATGCTTCCGGCCATCCTCGGTTCCGCAGCGGCGCAGATCAACCTCATCGTCGACCGGGTCATTGCCTCGTTCCTGGTCACGGGCAGCATTAGCTGGCTGTATTACTCGGACCGGCTGCTGGAGTTCCCCCTCGGCGTCTTCGCCATCGCGCTGGCCACGGTGATCCTGCCCGGGCTGTCGCGCCGGCACGCGGAGCAGTCCATGGCGGAGTTTTCCGCGACCCTGGACTGGGCCCTGAAACTGGTGGTGGTGATCGCGCTGCCGGCGGCCGTAGGGCTGTTCCTGCTGGCCGGGCCGATGCTCGCGACGCTGTTCCAGTACGGCGAGTTCACGGGACTGGACGTGCGCATGGCGAGCCTGAGCCTGATGGCCTACGCCGTGGCCCTGATCGGCTTCACGCTCGTCAAGGTGCTGTCGCCAGGATATTTCAGCCGCCAGGACGTGCGCACGCCGGTGCGCGTCAGCATCCGGGCCATGCTGCTCAACATTGCGCTGAACCTTGCCATCGTCGTGCCGATGTACCTGCACCAGGTGCCCGGCGCCCACGCGGGCCTGGCGGCCGCCACCGGCCTGGCGGCCGTGTACAACGCGACCGCGCTCTATCTCGGCCTGCGCCGGGCCGGCGTGTACGCTCGCGGGGCAGGATGGGGCTCGCTGCTCGGCCGGGTGCTGTTCGCCAACCTGGTCATGGGCGCCGCGCTGTGGGCGCTGGCCGGCCCGCTGGACGGCTGGCTGGAGGCCGCCTGGCACGAGCGTGGACTGCGGCTGGCCGGCATCATTTTCCTCGGCTTCGGCGCCTATCTTGCGGCCCTGCTGCTGGCCGGGCTGCGGCCGCGGCACCTGCGCAGCGCGAGCAGCCCGCCCGGGCCGCCGCATTCCGTATAATCCGGTGTCTTTGGGCCCGCGCGGCGCGGCGAGACCGGATACCGTCTTGGAACTGATTCGCGGCAAGCACAACCTGCGTCCCGGGCACCTCGGCTCGGCCGTCACCATCGGTAACTTCGACGGACTCCACCTCGGCCATCGCGCAGTGCTGGCAAAACTGGCCGGCGAGGCGCACGCCCGCGGCCTGCCGGCGGTAGTGATGAGCTTCGAGCCGACGCCCCGCGAGTACTTCCTCGGCGCCGCCGCCCCCCCGCGGCTGATGCGTTTCCGCGAGAAGTACCTGGCTCTGACTGCCCAGGGCGTGGACCGGCTGTTCTGCGCGCGTTTCGACGCCGCGATGGCCGCCCTTTCGCCGGAGGACTTCATCCGCGAATACCTGGTCGAGGGCCTCGGCACCCGGTACCTGGTGATCGGCGACGACTTTCGTTTCGGGCGGGACCGGGCCGGCGGCTTCGACACGCTGCAGGCGGCGGGTGCGCGCCATGGTTTCGAGGTGGCGGAGACCCCGACCCGGACCATCGATGGCTTACGGGTCAGCAGCACGGCCGTGCGGGCTGCGCTGGCCGCGGGCGATCTCCCGCTCGCGACCCGGCTGCTGGGACGGCACTATGGCATGGGCGGCCGGGTGGTGGAGGGCCGGCGGCGCGGCCGCGACCTGGGCTTCCCCACGGCCAACCTGCGGCCCGGGCGGCGCGTGCTGCCGGTGACCGGGGTGTTCGCGGTGCTCGTGCACGGGGTGGCCGAAGCACCCTGGCCGGCAGTCGCCAACCTCGGCGTGCGGCCGACGGTCGACGGCGACGAGCCGCTGCTGGAGGTGCACCTGTTCGATTTCAGCGGAGACCTGTACGGTCGCCGTATCATGGTGGACTTCGTCGCCCGCCTGCGGGACGAGCGACGCTTCGACAACCTGGACGAACTGGCGGCGCAGATGCAGCGCGATGCCGGGCAGGCGCGCCGGATTCTCGCCGACGCAGGCTACTGACAAAGGAACGACGACGTGGCTGAGTACAAGGACACGCTGAACCTGCCGCAGACGGATTTCCCGATGCGGGCAGGGCTGGCGAAGCGCGAGCCCGGCATGCTGGCCGACTGGGAGGCGCGTGACCTCTACGGCAAGCTGCGCGCCGCCGCGCAGGGCCGGCCGCCCTTCCTGCTGCCCGACGGCCCGCCCTACGCCAACGGCGACATCCACCTCGGCCACTGCGTCAACAAGGTCCTGAAGGACATCGTGATCCGCTCGCGGACGCTGGACGGCTACGACGCCCCCTACATCCCGGGCTGGGACTGCCACGGCCTGCCGATCGAGCTGGTCGTGGAGCGCGAGCACGGCCCCGTCGGCGCGAAGCTGGCGCCGCGCGAGTTCCGCGATGCCTGCCGCGAGTTCGCCCGCGCCCAGGTGGACGGCCAGCGCAAGGACTTCCGCCGGCTCGGCATCCTCGGCGACTGGGACCGGCCCTACCTCACCATGGACCCGGCCTACGAGGCCGAGCAGCTGCGCGCCTTCGCCCGCATCTTCGCCAACGGCCACGTGTACAAGGGCTTCAAGCCGGTGCACTGGTGCCTGGACTGCGGCTCGGCGCTGGCCGAGGCGGAGGTCGAGTACGCCGACAAGAAATCGCCGGCCATCGACGTGCGCTTCCGCGTGGTCGACGAGGCGGCGGTGCTGGCGGCCTTCGACGGCGACGCCCGCGGCAACACCGAGGGCCCGTTGTCGATCCCGATCTGGACCACCACGCCCTGGACGCTGCCGGCCAACCAGGCGGTCGCGCTGCATCCCGACCTGGAGTATGCGCTGATCAGTTTCGCCGGGGAGGCCGGGCGGGAGCGGATCGTGGTGGCGCGCGACCTGTTGGCGCAGGCGACGCGGCGCTGGGGCCTGGAACATTTCGAGGAGCTCGCGGTCTGCCGCGGCGCCGCGCTGGAGGGGATCAGGCTCAGGCATCCTTTCCTCGAACGCGAGGTGCCCGTGATCCTCGGCGAGCACGTCACCATCGAGGCCGGCACCGGCGCCGTGCACACGGCGCCCGGGCACGGCCATGAAGACTTCGTGGTCGGCCAGCGCTACGACCTCCCGGTGGAGAACCCGGTG
>JASFEC010000273.1:0-3117 GCA_050125045.1 Gammaproteobacteria bacterium
CTCGACCGCCTACATGGAAGAGGCGGAGCGTTTCGATACGCTGGTCGCCATGGACGGCGGCGCGGTGCTCGCGACCGGTTCCGCGCGCGAGCTCGAGGCCCAGACGGGCGAGAGCGACATGGAGGCGGCCTTCATCGCCCTGCTGCCCGAGCGGCGTCGGCACGGCCATCGGCGCCTTGCCATACCGCCGCGCGACGATGGCACGGACGCCGAGGTGGCGATTCGTGCAAAAGACCTCACGCGGCGCTTCGGCGAGTTCGTCGCCGTCGACGGCGTCTCGCTGGAAATCCGCCAGGGCGAGATCTTCGGCTTTCTCGGCTCGAACGGCAGCGGCAAGACCACGACCATGCGCATGCTGACCGGGCTGTTGCCTGCTTCCGCGGGCGCTGCCTGGGTCTTCGGCATCCCCGTCGCCGAGCACGACGCCTCGCTGCGCCACCGCCTCGGTTTCATGTCGCAGTCGTTCTCGCTGTACGGCGAGCTCACCACCGAGCAGAACCTCGACCTGCACGCCCGCCTCTTCGCCCTCTCGCCACAGCGGCGCCGGGATCGCATGGCCTCGCTGATAGACCGCTTCGACCTCGAGCGCTACCGCGAGCACCGGGCCGAGGGGCTGCCGCTCGGTGTGCGGCAGCGACTCTCCCTGGCAGTCGCCATGATCCACGAGCCGGAGCTGCTCATCCTCGACGAGCCCACCTCGGGCGTCGACCCGGTGGCCCGCGACGCCTTCTGGGAGTTGCTCGGCGAGCTCTCGCGCGAACAGGGGGTGACCATCTTCATCTCGACCCACTTCATGAACGAGGCCGAGCGCTGCGACCGCATCTCACTGATGCACGCGGGGCGTATCCTGGCCCAGGGCTCGCCGCGGGAACTCAAGGCGGCCCAGGAAACCGCATCCCTCGACGATGCCTTCATCGCCTACATCGAGCAGGAGACCGGGGCAGACGCCGGCAATCAACAGACCGAAGACGACGCGCTATCGCGATCCCGCACGGCGTGCCGATCTGCCGTCGCTCCGTTCTCGCTGCGCCGCCTCGTCGCCTACACGCGCCGCGAGGCCGTCGAGCTGCGCCGCGACCCCATCAGGCTGGCCTTCGCCCTGCTCGGTCCGTTGCTGCTGATGATCGCGATGGGCTACGGCATCTCGTTCGACGTCGAGGACATCCGTTACGCCGTTCTGGACTACGACCGGACACCGGAGAGCCGCCGGTACCTCGAACAGTTCGCCGGTTCCCATCTGTTCGAACAGGCCCCCGCCATCGCCGACGAGCCGCAACGGCTGCGGCGCCTGCGTTCCGGCGAGTTGACCCTGGCCCTCGAGATTCCGCCGGGCTTCGGGCGGGCGGTGCGCGCGGGGCGCAACACCGAGGTCGGGGTTTGGGTGGACGGTGCGATACCCTTCCGCGGCGACACCATCCGTGGCTACGTGGAAGGCGTGCATCGACAGTATCTCGAGCAGGTGCCGGCCAGCGCGGGCACGCCGCGGCCGACACCGGTCGAGATCGAGACCCGCTTCCGCTACAACCAGGCCTTCGAGAGCGTCTACGCCATGGTGCCCGGCATCCTGATGCTGCTGCTGATCATGATACCGGCCACCATGACCGCGGTCGGTGTGGTGCGGGAAAAGGAGCTGGGGTCGATATCGAACTTCTACGCCACCCCGACCAGCGGCATCGAGTTCCTGCTCGGCAAGCAGCTGCCCTACGTGGGGTTGGCCTTCTTGAGCTATCTCGGCCTGCTGTTGCTGGCGTTGCTGCTGTTCCAGGTGCCTATGAAGGGCAGCATCGCGGCGCTGACCGTGGGCGCCGTCCTGTTCGCCTTCGCGAGCACGGGGCTCGGCCTGCTCATGTCAAACCTGATGCGCACGCAGATCGCCGCCGTCTTCGGTACGGCCATCGCCAGCGTCATTCCCACGATTCTCTTCTCCGGCATGCTGGTACCCGTCTCGGCGCTGACCGGGCCCGCGCACTACATGGGGCTCGGCTTCCCGAGCGCATGGTTTCACCACGTGAGCGTGGGGACCTTCACCAAGGGTCTGGGGATGCACGACCTGTGGACCGACTTCGCCGTGCTGGCGGCCTTCGGCGTCGGCTTCCTGCTCCTCGGGCGGCTGCTGCTCCGCCACCAGGAGCGCTGAGATGCGCCTGCGCAACGTCTACCGGCTCGGACTCAAGGAGATGATCAGCCTGCGCCACGACGTGGTACTGGTCGCCCTGATCATCTACGCCTTCACCTTTGCGATCATCGCGCCGGCACGCGGCGTGAAGCTCGAACTCGAGAATGCCTCGGTCGCCGTCGTCGACGAAGACCGATCCCAGCTCTCGCGCCGCATCATCGACAGCCTGGTGCCGCCGTACTTCCAGTCCCCGGCGGCGATCAGCGTCGCGCAGATCGACGACGACATGGACGCCGGTCGCTACACCTTCGTCGTCGACATTCCGCCGCGGTTCGCCGCCGACCTGCGCGAGGGCAGACAGGCGACCGTCCAGGTCAGCGTGGACGCGACGGCCATGGCCCAGGCAGGTGCCGGCGCACGCTATCTCGAGCAGGCCATCACGCGCGAGGTGGCCGGTTACCTCGGCCGCAGCGCGGAGGCCGGGCCGCCACCGGTCGACGCGGTAACGCGACTGGTCTTCAACCCCAACGGCAACTCGACCTGGTTCATGTCCGTCATGCAACTGGTCAACATGAGCACCCTGCTCGGCATCCTGCTGCCGGGCGCCGCCCTGATCCGCGAACGCGAGCACGGGACCATCGAGCACCTGTTGGTCATGCCGCTCACGGCCGCCGAGATCATGCTCTCCAAGATCTGGTCGAACGCCGCGGTGATTCTGCTGGCGGCGGCCCTGTCGATGACCTTCATCGTCCGCGGCGTACTCGGGGTACCGATCGCCGGCTCGCCGGCCCTCTTCCTGGCCGGTCTGCTGACCTACCTCACCTCCTTGACCGCCATCGGCATCCTGCTCGCCACGGTCGCCCGCAGCATGCCGCAGTTCGGCCTGCTGTCGATTCCGGTCTTCCTGGTGATGTACATGCTCTCCGGCGCCAATACCCCGCTCGACGCGATGCCAGAAGTGCTGCAGCGGGTCATGCTGATCTCGCCGACGACCCATTTCG
>JASFEC010000274.1:0-3115 GCA_050125045.1 Gammaproteobacteria bacterium
AAGAGATCCGCCGGGACCTCGCGCGCGATCTCGACGCCGACGCGGTGCTGGCCGGCCTCGACGCCGGCGCTCCTGCCGACCGCTAGTTCCCGAACAGCTTCCCGATCAGGAAGGCCACCCCCTGGCCGATCTCGCTCTCCAGCGGGAAGGACAGCATGCCCATCACCGAGTAGCCCAGCATCCAGGGCATGACGTAGAAGCGGAACATGAAGAAGAACCAGGCCACATAGAGCGGCACCATCGGCGCCACCAGGAAGCCCGGCGTGATCGGCTTGAACAGCTTCAGCAGCGGGTCGGTGACGCGGATGAAGAAGCGGCTGAAGAAGAACTTGCTCTCTTCCGGGAGGAACAGGCGCATGCCGAAGCGGCCGACCAGGGTCCACATGATCATGCCCAGCACGTAGTCCAGCGCCACGGCCCAGAAGGGAATCTGCTCGATCATCTAGTAGCTCCAGCCGAAACGCCGGCTATGGTCTCACACGGAAAAGGGCCGGGGCGAGAAGGACTCGCCCCGGCCCATGAGAGCAAGGCGTACGACGATCAGGTCTTCGAAGAAATGATCGTGTCGCCCCGCGGGATGCGGACCTCGTCCACCATGCGCTGGATTTCTTCGTCCGGCTCCTTGGTCGCCAGGCTGACCGCCACCATGGCGACCAGGCTGGCCAGCGCGCCGACGATGCCGAAGCGCAGGTGGTCAAGCCCGAACCAGGGCTCCATGCCGGACCGCACCGCGATCAGGTACCACCAGCCGACGCCCAGCCCGACCACCATGCCGGCGACGGCGCCGGCCCGGTTGGCCCGTTTCCACCAGACGCCGAGCACCAGCGGGAAGAAGAGGCCCGACATGGCGAAGCAGAAAGCCCACGCCACGGCGCCCAGGATGCCGGTCAGCTTCATGCTGGCCACGATGGCGCCACCGGCGCCGATCACGAGCAGCAGGATGCGGGCGACCAGCAGCCGCTTCTTGGTCTCGGCCTTCGGGTCGACAATCTTGAAGTACAGGTCATGCGACAGCGCGTTCGCGATCGCCAGCAGCAGGCCGTCGGCCGTGGACATGGCGGCCGCCATGCCGCCCGCGGCCACCAGGCCCGAGATCACGTAGGGCAGACCGGCGAACTCCGGCGTGGCCAGCACGATAATGTCAGCCCGCAGGAAGAACTCGTTGATCTGCAGGATCCCGTCGCCGTTGCCGTCCGACACCGCCAGCATGCCGATCGCACTCCACTTCTGCACCCACTCCAGCGCCATGACCTCGGAGATCGGCTTGCCGATAATGGCCGTCGGCAGGTTCGGATCAAGCAGCTGCAGCTTGCTGAACGTCGCCAGCGCGGGGGCCGTGAAGTACAGCAGGAAGATGAAGAACAGCGACCAGGCCACCGAGGTGCGCGCCGCGCGCACGGACGGGGTCGTGAAGTAGCGCATCAGGATGTGCGGCAGGGAGGCCGTGCCGATCATCATGCAGGCTGCCAGGGAGATGAACTTCCAGGCCGCCATGGCGCCTTCGCCCGGCGTCGCATGCAGATTGGTCAGGACCGACAGGCCGGGGAAGTTCGAACTCACGCCAGCAACCGCCGGTGTGCCGACCCCAACCGCCTGCTCGAGCTCCATGATGCGCTCGACCGCGTAGCCGTACTGGAACTGCGGCAGCGGGCCGAAGTCCTGCGCCATGGACATCCAGAACACGGGCAGCAGGTAGGCGATGATCAGCACGATGTACTGCGCCACCTGGGTCCAGGTCACGGCGCGCATGCCGCCGAGCATAGAGCAGACCAGGATACCGGCGAGACCGAACCACACGCCCACCTCGAAGGGGATATTGAGCGCGCGCGCTGCGATCGTGCCGGTGGCATTGATCTGCGCCGTCACGTAGGTGAAGGAGGCGACGAACAGCACGACCACTGCGCACAAGCGCGTCAGCTTGCCGCCGTAGCGCGTGCCGATGAAGTCCGGCACGGTGTAGCAGCCGAACTTGCGCAGGTAGGGCGCCATCAGGGTCGCTACCAGCACGTAGCCGCCGGTCCAGCCCACGATGAAGGCCATGTAGGAATGGCCCCCCATGAACACGCCGCCGGCCAGCGCCACGAAGGAGGCGCCGGACATCCAGTCCGCCGCCGTCGCCATGCCGTTGAAGACCGGCGGCACGGAGCGGCCGGCCACGTAGTAGGCCTCGACCTGCATGGTACGCGACAGCACGCCGATGAAGGCATAGATGGCGATGGTGAAGGCAATGAACAGGATGCCGATGGTGTCGGCGCTCATCCCGAACTGCTCGAGGACCGCCATGAGCGCAAAGAAGGCGAGGAATCCGCCGGTATAGATGCCGTAGATCTTGGGGAGGTTGTCGACGAACCCTTTCCCCTCGAAGGAAATCTTGGCCATTTCAGCTCTCCCTTATTCTTCGGCTACGCCGTAGCGGGTGTCGATCTTGTCCTGCTGCTTCGTGAAGAGAAACAGCTGGACGACGAAGGCGATCAGCGACCCCTGGGCGGCCATGTAATAGCCGAGCGGGAAATGGAAGAAGCTGATGTTGTTCAGCGGCACGGCAAAGGCATGCACCACGAACCCGAAGAAGAACCACACGATGAGGTGGCCGATCATCAGGTTCCGGGTGGCGCGCCAGTGTGCTACGCGATCTTCGGGGCTCATCTGGGACACGCTTGTTTCCTCCCTCCAACCAGGACCGGGAAGCACCGGTCGTTTCAGGTTTTCTTATCTGCCGTGCAGCGGGCGCTTCACGGGCAAGTCTGCTGAAACTAGCAGTGCTGCAGGGGCTTGTCCTTATGACTTTAGTCGGAGGGCGCGATGCTGCGCCGCGTCAGGCGAGCTTCCTCGGCCGGCGCCTTCCCGGTAGCATCGTGGGCACCGGACCGGCCCTTGAACAGAGCGCTAACCGCCGGCCGGGTGGGGAGGAGTCGCATGCTGGAGACCTGGGTTCCCCCGGTCGTCGCCCTGGCGTATGTGGTGCTGTTGTTCCTGGTCGCCTGGACCGGCGACCGGCTGCATCGCCGCGGGCTCTACGTGCCGACTCCCATCGTCTACAGCCTGGCGCTCGGCATCTACTGCACTTCCTGGACCTTCTTCGGCGCCGTCGGCCGGGCCGCCTCGCAGGGCTGGG
>JASFEC010000275.1:0-3077 GCA_050125045.1 Gammaproteobacteria bacterium
GACTCCGGGGGTCGATGCCCTGGACGCCACTTTTGACGACTTCCAGGCGGCCGGAGTCACGCAGCTGATCGTCGACCTGCGCTACAACGGTGGCGGCCTGGTCTCGGTACTGGAGCATTTCGCCGACCTGCTGGCCAGCCGCACCGCGCCCAGCCAGCCCTTCGCCGCCTACCGCTACAACGACAAGAACAGCGGCCGGGACCGGACCTTCTTCCTGGACAGCACGCCGCCGAACGAAGCGCTGCTGCTCGACAAGGTGGTGTTCATCACGACCGGCAGCACCGCCTCGGCGTCGGAGATGCTGGTGAACGGCATTCCGCCTTACATCACCGCGGCCGTGGTCGGGACGCCCAGCTTCGGCAAGCCCGTCGGGCAGCTGGGCTTCCGGATCTGCGAGAACGTGCTGCGGCCCGTCTCTTTCGCCGTGGTCAACGGCCTCGGCGAGGGCGATTACTTTGACGGCCTGCCGGTAGACTGCGCAGCGGTGGACGATCCCGCGTTCGGCTTCGGCGCCGCCGGGGAAGAGTCCTTCGACGCGGCCGTGCACTGGCTGGAGCTCGGCTTCTGCCCGCAGACCAACATGCAGGTGGAAATGCTTGCCGACGGCCTGCAGCCGCCGGCCGAGCGGCCGCGCTGGCGCCTGAACGACGCGCACTAGCGGTATAGTGAGGGGACACGCCCCGGCGGCGTGTCCCCCGCTCAGAAGCCGAGGTGCCGGCCGCCGTCGATGGCGATGACCTGCCCGTTGACGTAGCTGCCGGCCCCGGCGAGGTAAAGCACGCAGGCCGCGATGTCAGCCGGCGCGCCGGTTCGGCCCAGCGGAATCCCGGCCAGGGTCGCGGCCTTGTCCGTCTCCCCGACGCCCGCCTCGGGCCACAGGATGGCGCCCGGTGCGATGCCGTTGACCCGCACCTCCGGCCCCAGCTCCCGGGCCAGGGCGTAGGTCAGCATTTCCAGTCCCGCCTTCGCCGCGCAGTAGACGGGGTGCCCGGCCATCGGCCGGCGCGCGTGGACGTCGACGAGGTTGACGATGAGGCCGCCCCGCCGGCGCAGCCAGGGCGCTGCCGCCTGGGACAGGAACAGCGGCGCCTTCAGGTTGCTGCCGATCAGCTCGTCCCAGTGCTGCTCGGTGATGCCGCCGACCGGGGTCGGGTAGAAGCTCGAGGCATTGTTCACCAGCACGTCCAGCCCGCCGAAGGCCTCTGCCGCCTGCGCTACAAGGCCGGGCAGGGCGGCAGTGTCGAGCAGGTCGGCCTGCAGGGCGATCGCGGAGCCCGGCCGGCGCTCCGCCAGCCGGCCGACGAGCGCGTCGGCCTCGCCGCGGGAGCCGCGGTAATGCACGGCCACGTCCGCGCCGGCCTCGTGCAGCGCCTCGGCCACGGCCGCGCCGATGCGCCGCGCGCCGCCGGTGACCAGCGCCGCGCGGCCCGCCAGGCTGTGGTTGTCCGTGTCGTTGCTCATGTAGCATTCCTCGCTCATCGGCCGCCCCCGGGGCGGCGCCATTGTGGCGAACTTTGGATCCACTGTCCTCCAACCCCGCCGACTGGCCGGCGCCGGCGCCCGCGGCACGGGACCGCAGCGCCGCGCTGACGGCGCAGCTGCGGGAGGAAGCAGTTCGCGCCGGCGGCGCGATCAGCTTCAGGCGCTTCATGGAGGCCGCGTTGTACGCCCCGGGACTCGGCTACTACAGCGGCGGGGCCGCCAAGCTCGGGCCGGCCGGCGATTTCGTCACCGCCCCCGAGCTCTCGCCGCTGTTCGGCCGCTGCGTCGCCCGCCAGGCGGCGGCCGTGCTCGAGGCCGTCGGCGGCGGCGCCGTGCTGGAGCTGGGCGGCGGCACGGGGGCGCTGGCCGAGGCGGCCCTGGCGGAGGCGGGCGAGGGCCTGCGCTGGCTGATGCTCGAGCCCAGCCCGGAGCTGCGCGAGCGCCAGCAGCAGCGGCTCGGCGACCGGGTCGAGTGGCTCGACCGCCTGCCGCCGGATTTCCGCGGCGTGATCCTGGCCAACGAGGTCGCCGACGCCCTGCCCGTGGAACGCTTCACCATCGCCGCTGGCGGGCCGCAGCAACTCGGCGTCCGCTTCGACGAGGACGGCGCGCCGGCCTGGGCGCTGCTGCCGCCGCCGCCGGCGCTGGCCGCGGCGATCGCCGGGCTGGAGCTCGAGCTGGGCGCGGCGTTCCCGGAGGGCTACACCAGCGAGTACAGCCCGCTGCTCGCCCCCTGGGTGCGCAGCCTGGCCGACAACCTCGCCGCGGGCCTGCTGCTGGTGATCGACTACGGGCTGCCGCGACGCGAGCTGTACGCGGCCGAGCGCAGTGCGGGCACCCTGATGTGCCATTACCGCCACCGCGCCCACGGCGATCCCTTCCTCTGGCCGGGGCTGCAGGACCTGACCGCCTGGGTGGACTTCACCACCATCGCCGAGGCCGGAGTGGCGACGGGGCTCACGCTGGAGGGTTACACCACGCAGGCGGCCTTCCTGGCCGGCAACGGCCTGGAGGCGATGCTGGCGGAGGCGCCATCCGGCCCAGCGGGTATCATGCAGGCCCAGCAGGCGCGTCGGCTGCTGCTGCCCGGGGAGATGGGCGAGCGCTTCCGCGTCATCGGACTGAGTCGCGGGCTCGGCCCGGCCCTCGACGGCTTCGGGCTGCTGGACCTGGCCAACCGCTTGTAGGAGCGAAGAACGCATGGACCTGGTGCAGGCGCTGGTGCTGGCGGTGGTGCAGGGGCTGACCGAGTTCCTGCCGATCTCCAGCTCGGGACACCTCGTCCTGGTGCCGGTGTTCTTCGACTGGCCCGACCAGGGCCTGCCCTTCGACGTCGCCGTCCACCTCGGCACGCTCGCCGCAGTGGTGTTCTATTTCCGCCACGAGCTCTGGCCCATGGCCCGCGACGCCATCGGCACCCTCGGCGGCCGGCCGCGGACGCCGGACTCGGACCTGGCCTGGTGGGTGGTGATCGGCACCCTGCCGGCGGTGGTGTTCGGCGCGCTGTTCGCCGGCGAGGTGTCCACGCTGGCGCGCTCGCCGCTGGTGATCGCCGTCACCACCGGCGTGTTCGGCGTGCTGCTGTGGGTGGCCGA
>JASFEC010000276.1:0-3066 GCA_050125045.1 Gammaproteobacteria bacterium
CAAGCCCGAGGACGAAGCGCCTCGCGACGAGGAGCCGCAAGACTGACCATGGCGACCGACAGCAGCGAGATCACCGCAGCAGCAGCCGCCGAGGCCGGGGGCACCGTTGAACCCGTGGCGCCCAGGACTCCGGGCGGCCGGGGCCGGCTCCTTCCCTTCGCGTTCGCCAAGCGGCACGGGATCCTGATCATCTCGCTCGAGGACGAGCGTGGCGAGGCCGTCTGCCGGCCCGACATCAAGCCGCTGAGCGTCGCCGAAGCGCGCCGTTTCGCCCGCGTGCCGCTGCAGCTGCGCGAGGTCAGCGAGGAAGAGTTCGACACGCGACTGCAACAGGCCTACGAGAGCGGGTCCAATGCGGCCATGCAGATGGCCGAGGGGCTGGAGAGCGATACGGACCTGTCGCAGGTGGCGCAGGAACTCCCGGAGCCCTCCGACCTGCTGGAGAGTGAGGATGACGCGCCGATCATCCGGCTGATCAATGCCATCCTGACGCAGGCGGTCAAGGAGAACGCCTCCGATATCCACATCGAGCCCTTCGAGAACCGCCTGGTCGTCCGCTTTCGCATCGACGGCGTGTTGCGGGAAGTGGTCCAGTCGCGGCGGGCGGTCGCGCCGCTTGTCGTGTCGCGCATCAAGGTCATGTCGCGGCTCGATATCGCCGAGAAGCGGGTGCCGCAGGACGGTCGCATCTCGCTGAAGGTGGCGGGCCGTGCGGTCGACGTGCGCGTCTCCACCATTCCCTCCGGACACGGCGAGCGCGTGGTCATGCGCCTGCTCGACAAGCAGGCCGGCCGGCTGGACCTCTCCAGCCTGGGCATGGACCCGAAGACCGAGAAACTGGTGGATCACCTCATCCATCGCCCCAACGGGATCATCCTGGTCACCGGCCCGACAGGGTCGGGCAAGACCACCTCGCTGTACGCGGCGTTGGAGCGCATCAACCAGACCAGCCGCAACATCATGACGGTCGAAGACCCGATCGAGTACTACATCGACGGTATCGGCCAGACCCAGGTCAACACCAAGGTCGGCATGACCTTCGCCCGCGGGCTGCGCGCTATCCTGCGCCAGGACCCCGACGTGGTGATGGTGGGCGAGATCCGTGACCTTGAAACCGCGGAGATCGCAGTGCAGGCGTCCCTCACCGGGCATCTCGTGCTGTCCACCCTGCACACCAACACTGCCGTGGGGGCCGTGGCCCGCCTGCGGGACATGGGCGTGGAGCCCTTCCTGCTCGCGTCCAGCCTCCTCGGCGTGGTGGCGCAGCGCCTGGTCCGGATCCTGTGTACCGAGTGCCGGCGCCCGGCGGTCCCGAACGAGAGTGAATGCCGGGTCCTCGGTATCGAGCCGGGCACCGACGCCCGCATCTATCACCCCGTCGGCTGCCCGGCCTGCAACGCCAGCGGCTACCGTGGCCGCACGGGCATCTACGAACTGATCCCGGTCGACGACCACATGCAGGCGATGATCCACCAGGGCGAGAGCGAGCAGGCCCTGGAGCGCTATGCGCGCACCCTGAGTCCCGGCATCCGCGACGACGGCGTCCGCCGGGTGCTGGACGGCGTCACCACGCTCGAGGAAGTCGTGCGCGTGACGCGCGACGACTGACGCCGCGTCTCTCGCATGGGCGCCTTCGAATACACCGCAGTCGACCGCGGCGGACGCCAGCACAAGGGCGTGGTCGAGGGCGATACCGCGCGCCAGGTGCGTCAACTGCTGCGGGACCGCGGCCTGCTGCCGACCCAGGTCAACGAGGTCATGGAGCGGCAGCGCCGGGCCGCGTCCGGCGGCAAGGTCGGCCTGAGCCTGCGGCGCGGCATCGGCGCCGGCGACCTGGCGCTCGTGACCCGCCAGCTCGCCACCCTGCTCCGCTCCGGCATGCCGCTCGAGGAAACGCTCCTCGCGGTCGGCCAGCAGGCGGAGAAACCGCGCCTGAAGAGCATCCTCCTCGGCGTGCGCTCCCGGGTCATGGAGGGCCATACCCTGGCCTCGGGTCTCGGCGAGTTTCCCCAGGCCTTCCCGGAGATCTATCGCGCCACGGTGGCCGCCGGTGAGCAGTCGGGCCACCTCGATCCAGTGCTCGAGCGGCTGGCCGACTACACGGAGGGCCGCCAGCAGCTGCGGCAGCGCATCTCGCATGCGCTGATCTACCCGGTGATCCTGGTCACCCTGGCGCTGATGATCGTGAGCGCGTTGCTGGTCTACGTGGTGCCGAAAGTCGTGGGGGTGTTCGAGAACACCGGACAGGAGCTGCCGGCGCTCACGCGGGCGCTGATCGCAAGCAGCGACTTCCTCCGCGATTACGGCTTCGTGCTGCTCGGGCTCGTGGCGCTCGGCCTGTTCGTGTTTTCACGCCTGCTTCGACGGCTCGAGTTCCGCCGGCGCTGGGACCATTTTCTGCTCCGCCTGCCGCTGGTCGGCAAGCTCACGCGCGGCGTGAACACGGCCCGTTTCACGCGCACCCTGAGCATCCTGGCCGGCAGCGGCGTGCCGGTGCTCGACGCACTGCGCATTTCGGGCGATGTCGTCGGCAACGTGCCCATGCGCGAGGCCATCGAGGAGACCGCCGTGCGCGTCCGCGAGGGCGCCCCGCTCGGCCGTTCCCTGGGCGCGAGCCGCCTGTTCCCGCCCATGACCATGCACCTGATCTCCAGCGGCGAGGCCAGCGGCGAGCTGGAGGCCATGCTCGAGCGGGCGGCCGACAACCAGGAGCGCGAGGTCGACAGCCTGGTCGGCGCACTGCTGTCGATCCTCGAGCCCGTGCTGATCCTGTTCATGGGCGTGATCGTGCTGGCTATCGTGCTGGCCATCCTGCTGCCGATCTTCCAGCTGAACCAGCTCGTCGCCTGACGCGCCGCGGGGCGGGATGCGGGACAACCCCGGTTTCCTGACCGCGGCGGACCAGCGCATGCCTCCCTCTTGGCTCGGATGCCTGCGAGCCAGGCATGCGCTGCCCCGCCACTGCACCCGGGCCGCCCCGGCGTCCCGCCCGGGGCCCTCACCGGACCGCCGATGGGGAAACTGGGTATTGCCCCGGCCGGCGCGTCGATGTATATCTCGCGCCTC
>JASFEC010000277.1:0-3055 GCA_050125045.1 Gammaproteobacteria bacterium
AGCGCGAGTACCGCCGTTTCTACCCGGCCGGGGAGGTGGCGGGTCACTTCCTCGGCTTCACCGACATCGACGATGCCGGGCAGGAAGGTCTCGAGCTGGCTTACGACCACTGGCTGGCCGGCCAGCCGGGGCGCAAGCGCGTCCGCCGCGACCGGCTCGGCAACGTGATCGAGGACGTCGAGAGCATCCGGGAGGCACGGCCGGGCCGCGACCTCCGCCTGAGCATCGACCTCCGCATCCAGTACCTCGCCTATCGCGAGCTGAAGCGGGCGGTACAGGCGCACCAGGCCAAGTCGGGTTCCATGGTCATCCTGGACCTGCGCACCGGGGAAGTGCTGGCCATGGTCAATCAGCCCAGCTTCAACCCCAACGACCGCAGCCAGCTGAAGGCCGGGCGCTATCGCAACCGCGCCACCAACGACATCTTCGAGCCCGGCAGCAGCATCAAGCCGCTGATCGTCGCCGCTGCGCTCAGCAGCGGCAAGTTCTCCGTCGATGCGGAGATCGACACTTCGCCCGGCTGGATGACCGTCGGCGCCAAGACCATCGAGGACCGTACCAATCTCGGCCGCATCGACCTGGCGACGTTGCTGCTGCGTTCGAGCAATGTCGGTGCTTCGAAGGTGGCCCTCGCGCTGGATGCCCGCCAGCTCTGGGGCGAGTTGCGGCGCTTCGGCCTTGGCGAAGTGTCCGCCACCGGCTTCCCCGGTGAATCGGCCGGCGTGCTGATGGAGCCGGAGCTCTGGCGCCCCATCGGCCAGGCGACGCTGGCTTACGGCTACGGCCTGTCGCTCACGCCGTTGCAGCTGGCTCACGCCTACGCCGTGCTGGGCGCGGACGGTCGCGCCGCGCCCGTCTCGATGCTGGCCCTCAACCGACCGGCCAAGCTGCAGCAGGTGATCGAGCCCGAGGTGGCGCGCGCCGTGCTCGAGATGATGGAGCCGGTCGTCAGCGCGGAAGGCACGGCGCCGCGGGCCGCGATTGCGGGTTACCGCGTGGCCGGCAAGACCGGCACCGCCCGCAAGTTCATGGCCGGCGGCTATCACAGCGACCGCTACCTCTCGGTTTTCGGCGGGATCGTGCCCGTCTCCGATCCCAGGCTGGCGGCCGTGGTGCTGATCGACGAGCCCTCCGACGGCGTCTATTACGGCGGCGAGGTGGCCGCACCCGTGTTTTCCCGCGTCCTCGGTGATGCGATGCGCATCCTGGGGATCCCGCCCGACGACGGTGCCGACGCGCGCTCCGTGGGCACCCTGGTCCAGGCGGGCGGACAGCCATGATGCCGGAAGCAGACACGCCGCCGGTCATGACGCTGGGTGAGCTGCTGGGGCCGGCAGCCCCGGCAGCGCTCGCCCGGCGGGCGGTCACAGACATCACCCTGGACAGCCGCCGGGCCAGGCCGGGCGCGCTGTTCCTGGCCGTGCCCGGCGCGCGCAGCCACGGGCTGCAACATGCCGTCTCGGCCGTCGAGGCCGGCGCCTCGCTGGTGGCCTGGGAGCCCGCCGACGGGCTGGGTGCGCCGTCTCTGCCGGCCGGCGCTGAGGCCTTCCCGGTGCCGGGGCTGCACGAGCGGCTCGGCGGAATCGCCGACCGTTTCTTCGGCGCCCCCTCCCGGCGGCTCGAAGTGGTCGGGATCACGGGCACCAACGGCAAGACGACCTGCGCGCACCTCGTGGCCGGCGGCCTGGACGCACTCGGGCGGCGCGCCGGCCTGGTCGGCACGCTCGGCGTCGGCGCGGTCGGTGCCTTGCGCGACTCCGCCCTCACCACGCCCGACGTGGTAGAGGTGCACCGTGCCCTGGCCGATCTCGCCGGCCTGGGGCTGCGCGCCGTGGCGATGGAAGTCTCCTCGCACGCGCTCGACCAGGGCCGCGTCGACGGCGTGCGCTACGCCGTGGCCGCCTTCACCAACCTGAGCCGCGACCATCTCGACTACCACCCGAGCCTGGAGGCCTATGGCGAGTGCAAGGCACGGCTGTTCCTGGAGCATGCGCCGCGCGTCAGCGTGATCAACGCGCTGGACGGCTTCGGCCGCCGGCTGCTCGACCGCCTGCCGGACGACGCGCGACGCGTCGCCGTCACGGACGGGCCTGCCGGCCAGGTGCCGGGGGCCCGCTGCCTGCGGCTCGGCGCCGTCACGCCCCGGCCCGACGGGCTGACCGTGGCGCTCGACGGCGACTGGGGTGCCGTAACCCTGGAGTCCCCGCTGGTCGGCGCCTTCAATGCCGAGAACCTGGCCGTCGCGCTGGGCGTGCTGCTGGCGCTGGACGTGGCGCCGCAGGAGGCTGCGTCCGCCCTCGCCGGGATCGGCGCTCCGGCCGGGCGCATGGAGTCTTTCGCCGACCGGGCGCGCGATGTGCTGGCGGTCGTCGACTATGCCCACACGCCGGACGCGCTCGCCAAGGCGCTCGGCGCGCTGCGCCAGCACTGCCGCGGCCGCCTGTGGTGCGTGTTTGGCTGTGGTGGCGACCGTGATCGGGGCAAGCGCCCGGAGATGGGCCGCATTGCCGAGCAGCTGGCCGACGAACTCGTGATCACCGACGACAACCCGCGCACGGAGGACGGCGTTGCCATCGTCACCGACATCCTCGCGGGCCTGGCAGACCCGGCCCGGGCCCGGGTCGAGCGGGACCGGGCCGCGGCGGTGCGCCAGGCGCTGGCGGCGGCGCAGGCCGGCGATGTGATCCTCGTGGCCGGCAAGGGCCACGAGGAGGTGCAGATCGTGGGCGCCGAGCAGCGGCCGTTCAGCGACCGCCGCCTGCTGGCAGAGCTGACCGGGGGTGCGGCATGATCCACGGCAGCTTGACCGGTGTAGCGCGTGCCCTCGGGGGCACCCTGCTCGGGCCCGACCCCGGGTTCGCCGGGGTCTCGACCGATACCCGCACGCTGGCGCGCGGTGAGCTGTTCGTGGCCCTGCGCGGACCCAATCACGACGGGCACGAGTTCGTGGTGCAGGCCGCGGAGGCCGGAGCGGCCGGGGCGGTCGTCGACCATCCCGTTGCGGTCAACCTGCCGCAGCTGCTGGTGGGCGAAACGCTGGCCGCGCTCGGCGGCA
>JASFEC010000278.1:0-3033 GCA_050125045.1 Gammaproteobacteria bacterium
GTTCTCCTTACTTGTCAGATCCCCGGCCGGCCCAACGGCCGCTCAGCCACCCCGCTCGAGGTCCTGGAACTCGCGATCGAGGCGGAAGTTGCGGGAGGTGACGTAGCGCTCCATGCGCTGCAGGCGCGCCTCGTTGCTGCGGAAGCGGTGCCGCACGTCGGACAGCGTGGCCGCGGGCGAGACCCGGACGCCGCGCCAGAACTCCTTGTCCTCCTCGTCCCGGTACAGCTTGCCCGGCTTGGTCGGCAGGAGCCACCACAGCGCCAGGTAGACGAACAATAGCGTCGGGAAGAACAGCATGGCGATGATGGTCAGGGCCCGCGTCAGCGCCAGGTCGAAGCCGAAGTATTCCGCCACGCCGGCACAGACGCCGCCGAGCCGCCCGGCTTCCGGATCACGGTAGAACCGCGCGGGGTTGGGCTCGCGCTTCATGCTTCCATCCTCCGGGAGCCGCTGCTCCACAGCTCGCGCTCGTCGCGGCTGCCGTAATAACGCAGCGGCCGATCGGGCAACAGCAGGCCGGCCGCGACGTACACCAGCAGCGTGGGCAGGGTGAACAGCAGCAATAGCACCAGCGCGATGATGCGCAGCGGCCCGAGCCGGAAGCCGAACTGGTCCGAGAGGCCGGCGCAGACGCCCATCACCATCCCGTGATCGGTGTCCCGGTACAGGCGGACCGCATGCAGTGAGCGGATACGGCGGTTCATGTCCGTCTCCTCCAGTCAGGCACCTCGGCATCCAGGATGGTCTCCAGCGCGTTGATCCGGCTTTCCATCTTCTGCGCGTCCTGCCACAGGTCCTCGAGCATCCGCTGCTCGTCGCCGGACAAGGTCCGCGAGGATTTCCACTTGGTGACGTAGTGCAGGATGATCACCAGCGGCAGCACGACCGCCGCGACGATGATCAGGAATGCACCAATGAATTCTTGCATTGCTCAGCTTCCTCGCGCGGGTGTTCAGGCCTTGTCCTGGGTCTCGCCGCCGACCCGCTGTTTCAGCGCGGCCAGCTCGGCCTCGATCGTCTCCTCGGACTCCAGGCTGGCAAATTCCCGTCCCAGGTCCTTGCGCTCGCCGAGGTCGTAGGCTTCGACGCGGCCCTCGACGTCCTCGAGCTTACGCTCGAACTTCTCGAACTTCACCAGCGCGTCGTCGATCTTCGACTCGTGGATCTGCCGCCGCATTTCCAGCTGGTGGCCGGCGGTGCGGTGGCGGACCACCATGGCCTTCTGCCGGGCCTTGGCGTCGGCAAGCTTCTCCTGCAGCCGCGCCATGTCCTCGTTCAGGCGGCCGAGGGCTTCCTCGATCTGCACGCCCTGCTCTTCCAGCGTCGCCACGCGTTGTTCGGCATGCGACTTCTCGGTCAAAGCGGCCCGGGCGAGGTCGTCCCGCCCCTTGCGCACGGCGAGCTCGGCCTTGCGTCCCCAGTCGTCGGCCTCGCGCTGCGCCTCGGCGAGGCGCCGGGAAAGCTGCTTGCGGTCCGCGATCGCGCGGGCGGCCGCGGAGCGCACCTCGACCAGGGTGTCTTCCATCTCCTGGATAATCAGCCGGACCATCTTCTCGGGGTCCTCGGCCTTCTCCAGGAGAGCGTTGATGTTGGAATTAACGATGTCAGAAAAGCGGGAAAAAATGCCCATGGCGGTTCCTCCGATGTCCTGGTTTATTCGTTGCAGGAACCGTGCCAGCCAGCAGCGGTCTATAAGCAACTGTTTTCCTTGCGCTTTATTTCCGGACTTGCACGCCTTTGGCGGTTTTCGCCAGATTATTGTGGCGTGAAAGGCCATAACTTGGCATGATCGGTCAATGGAACACGATACCGGCTCCCCGATGCTTGGCAGCTCCCCCGCCTTCGGCGCCATGCTGGAGCAGGTGTCGCGTCTCGCGCCGCTCGACCGCCCGGCCCTGATCCTCGGCGAGCGAGGCACGGGCAAGGAACTGGTCGCGGCGCGCCTGCATTACCTCTCGCCCCGCTGGGAGCAGCCGCTGGTGAAGCTCAACTGCGCGGCGCTGACCGAGAGCCTGTTGGAATCCGAGCTCTTCGGCCACGAGGCAGGCGCCTTCACCGGCGCGACCCGGCGCCACATCGGGCGCTTCGAGCGTGCCGACGGCGGCAGCCTGTTCCTGGACGAGCTCGGCACCCTGCCCCAGCGGATGCAGGAGAAGATTCTCCGGGTGATCGAGTACGGCGAATTCGAGCGGGTGGGCGGCAGCGAGACCCTGCGCGTGGACGTGCGGATTCTCGGTGCCACCAACGAGGACCTGCCGGCAGCGGCGCGGGCCGGCCGCTTCCGTGCCGACTTGCTGGACCGCCTGGCCTTCGACGTGGTCCATGTCCCGCCGCTGCGGGCGCGGCCGGAGGACGTGCTCGAACTCGCCGAGCACTTTGCCGTCGGGTTCACGGCGGAGCTGCGCCACCCTTTCTTCCCCGGCTTCACCGAGGAGGCCGTGGCAGCGCTGCTGTCATGGCCCTGGCCGGGCAATGTCCGCGAGCTCAAGAACACCGTGGAGCGTTCCATCTATCGCGCCGGCAATATCGCGGAGCCGCTCGACGAGATTCACTTCGATCCTTTTGCCGGCGCCCACGCGCCGCCGCAGGAACCCGGCGCGTCGCCTCCGGGGGAGGCCGATGCCCGCGCCGGGCTCGACCTGCCGCTGGATTTCCGCGCCGCCGTCGACAGCTTCGAGCAGCGCCTGCTGCTGCGGGCGCTGGACGGGGCCGACGGCAACCGCCGGATCGCGGCCGAGTCCCTCGGCCTGAGCTACCACCAGCTGCGCGGCTTGCTGCGCAAGCATGATGTCGGCGCGCCCGGGAAACCGGGCCGCCCGCCGGGCTGAGGCGCCATGGAAGGCCTATCGCTGCTGACCGTACTGATCCTGATCGCCGCCACGGTGTTCACGCTGGCGACGGTGCGGCGGCTGCACCTGCCGCCGGTGTTCGGCTATGTGCTCGTCGGCGCCTTCCTGGGCCCGGCAGCGCTGGCGGTGGTGCCCGACCTCCAACAGGTGCGGCTGCTGGCGGAGTTCGGGGTCGCCTTCC
>JASFEC010000279.1:0-3027 GCA_050125045.1 Gammaproteobacteria bacterium
GCGGGCTCGCTGGCCTACGAGGTGGACCTGTGGGGCCGGCTGGCCCGCCAGCGCGAAGCGGCCGCGGCCCAGCTGCGGCGCAGCGTGTACGCCCAGGAGGCGGTGCGCGTGGCACTTGTCGCCGACTTGGTCGCGGGCTACTACGGCTTGCTCGCAGCGCGTGAGCAGCTGACCGTGACGGAACGCACCGTCGACTCGAGACGGGAGAATGTGCGCGTGCAGCTGCTGCGTTTCGAGGCGGGCATGATTGACGAGCTGGCCTTGCGCCAGGCGGAGGCCGAGCTGGCCTCGGTGCTGGCGCAGCTGCCCGGCCGGGTGGACGCGGTCCAGCGGCTCGAGAGCGCGCTCGGCATCTTGCTCGGGCTGTCGCCGGCCGAGCTCTTGGCCGCGAGCCTCCCGCAGTCGGGCCGGCTCGGCACTGCGGCCGGCCCCGCGCCCATCCCGGCCGTGCTGCCGGCGGAGCTGCTGGCGCGACGGCCTGACCTGCGGGCGGCCGAGGCTGCGCTGGAGGCGGCAACAGCCGAAGTGGGTGTCGCGATGGCCGCGCGACTGCCACAGCTCAACCTGGCGGCGCTGCTCGGCAGCACGGCAGCCGAGACCGGCGACCTGTTCGGCTCGGAGGCAGAAACCTGGCGCGTGGGCGCGGGACTGGCCGGCCCGCTGCTCGACTTCGGCCGCGCCCGGGCCGGCGTAGAGACGGCCGAGGCTCGGCGCGAGCAGGCCGAGCTGCAGTACCGAGCTGCCGTGGCCGCAGCCGTGGCCGAGGTCCGCGACGGCCTGCGGGCCTACGACAATGCGCTCGGGACCCTCGCGGCGGTGGAGAACCAGGTGGCGGCCCTGCGGCGCACCGAGGCCCTGGCCGACATCCGTTATCGCGAGGGTTACGTCAGCATCGTCGAGCTGCTCGACGCCCAGCGGGCCTTGCTCGGGGCCGAGCTGGTTCTCGCACAGGCCCGGGCCGACCGCTTCGTGACCAGCGCGACGCTCTACAAGGCGCTGGGCGGTGACTGGGAGGAAGGCGCATGGTGAGGCGCACCCGGGCCCAGGCGGAGGCGACCCGCGAAGCCCTGCTGGATGCGGCCGAGCAGGAGTTCCTGCAGCGCGGGGTCGCGAAGACCAGCCTCGAGCACATCGCGCGGCGGGCCGGCGTGACGCGGGGTGCGATCTACTGGCATTTCCGCGACAAGGCCGATTTGTTTGCGGCCATGCTGGATCGCGTGCGGCTGCCGTTCGCCGACATGGCTGACGCCTACCGGCGCGACGCCGACGGGCGCGATCCGCTCGGGCTGCTGCGCAAGCTCTGCCGCATCGCGCTGGCGACGCTGGCCGCGAACGAGACCTACCGCAACGTCTACAGCATCCTCCTGACGCGCTGCGAGTTCGCCGGGGAGGTCAACCCGGCCTTCGAGGGGCAGATGGCCATCGACGCGGAGAGCCTGCGGCGCGTGGAGGGGGATTTCCGCGAGGCGCGGGACATCGGCCAGATGGCCGCCGACATCGATCCGCGGGTGGCGGCCCGCGCCCTGTATGCGCTGATGAACGGGATTTACACGTCATGGCTGCGCGCACCCGAGAGCTTCGATATCCGCGCGGACGGCGAAGCCATGCTCGACGTGTTCTTTCGCGGGCTGCGCTGAATTCCCCGCGCGCCCGGCCGCTGTGGCGCGCGCGTGGCAGCGGACTACACTTCTGGTGACAGTATTCATCCGGGAGACGCAGGAGAAGCGCCATGAAGGGCTATATCAACTCGATCCTCGTGCCGGTCGACGGCTCGGAGAACTCGGCCCGCGCCGCGCGCTTCGGCATTCAGCTGGCGGCGACGCTGCAGGTTCCGGTGATCCTGTTCTATGTCTTCCCCGCCGCCTCCGTGGAACTGGTGGGGATGGCCGGGATTTCGCGGCAAGAGATCGACGAGGCGGCCCAGAGCTGCGGGCAGCGCGCGCTCGACGAGGTCCGGCTGGCACTGGATGCGGACATGCAGCAACGCTTTCAGCAGGCCATCACGATCGGCGACCCCGCAGAGGAGATCATCGCTCGGACCGAAGCCGATCCGGCCACCATGGTGGTAATGGGGCGCCGGGGGCGATCGCCGCTGAAGAGCCTGGTCCTGGGCAGCGTCAGCGACAAGGTCCTGCGCTATGCCGCCGCGCCGGTCACGGTCGTGAACTGAATTGACATGGCCTTTGCCGGCCGTGCTCAGGGATCGAGACGCCGGGCTCCGAACAAGGGGTGCGTCGGTGCGTAGGCAGCGGGCGCGCGCTCCTGGCGCTCGTAGCGTTCCAGGTTTTCCCTCAGGTCCGGTCGCTGGGGAAGTTCCCCCGTCTTGAGCGCTTCGAAGATCGCCTGCATCTGCAACTCGACCGCCTCGTCGAAAAGGCCTACGCCCGCGTACGCCAGGGCCAGCGTCTCCGCTGACTCCCGGCCGGGCACCTCCTGGTAGAGCTGTTCTGCCAGCTCGACGCCGGCCTGCCTGCGGTCGGGCACGTCCGGTCCGCAGGTTGCGCGGAGTCGCGCCACCATGGCCACGAGGTCGACGCTTGGCGGGCCGGTATCGGCCAGGGCCTGCTCGGCGGCCTCAAGGGCGCGCTCGCAATCGCCCCCCCCGAGATGACTGGCGGCCAGCAGGAGCCCATACAGTGGCTGCTGGTCGGTGGGTCCCGCTGCTTCCCGGAGCCGGCCGTACTCCGTGGCGGCCCCCGCAAACTCGCGCCGGCTGAACAGCAGGTCGGCTACGGCCAGGCGCGCGTCCGTCGCCGCAGGGTCGGCCGCCAGGGCGCGCCGATAGTGCTCGAGGGCGACGTCCGGCCGCGACTGCAGCTCGTCGAGTTGCCCAAGGTAGAACCAGGCGCGACTGTCCTCGGGATCCAGCGCGGCGAGGCGCTCGAACAGCGCCCGTGACTGCTCGGTGTTGCCGAGGCGCGCCAACAGCTCGCCGGCGTTGAGCAACGCGGCCCGGTTGTCGGGATCCAGCTGCACGGCGCGCTGCAAGGCCAAGGCGGCTTCCTCGAGACGACCATCGGCGGCGAG
>JASFEC010000280.1:0-3010 GCA_050125045.1 Gammaproteobacteria bacterium
CGGCGGAGCTCGTCCGCGCTGCCCTGGGCCGTGACCTTGCCCTTGGCGATGATGACGATGTGGTCACACAAGAGCCCGACCTCCTGCATGATGTGGCTGGACAGGATCACGCAGCGCCCCTGATCCCTCAGCGTCTTGAGGAACTCGCGCAGCCCGCGGGTCGTCATCACGTCCAGCCCGTTGGTCGGCTCGTCCAGGATCACGTTCTTCGGATCGTGTACGAGGGCCCGGGCGATCGCGGTCTTGGTGCGCTGCCCCTGCGAAAACCCCTCGGCCTGGCGGTCGATGAAGTCTTCCATGCCGAGCGCCTGCACCAGCCGCTCGGTGCGCTGCGAGATCTCGCCCTCCTCGAGGCCGTGCAGCCGACCGAAATAGGCGATGTTCTCCCGCGCAGTCAGCCGCTTGTAGACGCCGCGCGCATCGGGCAACACGCCGAGCGCGCGCCGCACGCGCGCAGCGTTCTCCAGCACGTCGAGACCATCGACGAGCACCCGTCCCTCGTCCGGCCGCATGAGGGTGTAGAGCATTCTCAGTGTCGTCGTCTTGCCGGCGCCGTTCGGGCCCAGCAGGCCGGTGATCCGGCCGTCGCCGGCCTCGAAACTGGCGCCGTCCACGGCCCGGACCGGGCCGCTCTTGGTCTTGAAGGTCTTGTGCAAGTCCTCTACGCGGATCATCGTCGCTTTCCCTCAGGGTTCCCAGCCGTAGAGGCCGGAGAAAGGCGGTGGCGCCGCCAGCCGGTCCAGGCAGGCTGCGTCCAGCGCCGCGGGATCGCCGGACTCGATGAACTGCGCCGCCAGCTTGGGCATGCAGCCGGTCCCCAGCAGGCTGTGACCCTGGCCGTTGAGCACCAGGTGCCGCGCGTTGTCGAGTGCTGCCGCAACCTCGTCACCATAGCGGGGCGGCGTCACCGGATCGTACTCGCCGGACAGGATCAGCACGGGTAATGCGCCGGTCAGCGGTTGCCGGAAGTCCTCGGGCCGCACGCCCCGCGGCCACAAGGCGCACTGCTCGAGCAGGACCTCGACCAGCTGAGAGCCCAGCACGGTGTCCTCGTCGCCTGCCTCGAGCACCAGCTCCGGCGCATCGTCCGTGCACATCACCGAATTGTGCATCCCGCTGGCCATCTGGCCGCCGAGATCGCGCAGCAGCATCCGGGTAATGGCCAGGAGCGCCTCATAGTCGCCCTCGTGAGCGCGGTGCACCAGCAGGGGCAGCGCCGCGGCGGTCAGCGGCGAGTAGGCGTACATCCGCATCACCGCGGCGAGGTGGCCGTAGGTCGGGACTTCCTCCTGCCATTCGCCGCTGGTCGGGTCGCGGTAGCGCACCGGCTCGAGCCCACCGGCCTCGAGCCGGGCCGCAAGCTCGTCCAGCAGGGCACGCGGATCCCCCACCGACTCTTCACAGGCGGCAGTTGCCCGGCAACGCTCGAAGTGGGTCTCGAGCGCATCCTCGAGATTGCGTGCATGCTCCGAGCCAAGCGCCAGGCCGGGGGGCACCACGCTGTCCAGCACCAGGCTGCGCACATGCCCGGGATAGGTCTTGGCGTATTGCTGCGCCACGCGCGTCCCGTACGACACGCCGACGAGGTTGACCTGCTCGGCGCCGACCGCCCGGCGCACGTAGTCGAGATCGAACACCGCCTCGCCGGTAGAGTAGAACCGAAGATCGGCCTTCTCCTGGAGAGACTCGATGCACTCGAGCGTGAATTCGCGCAACTCCTCGGGGGTCGCCTCCTCCACGCCCGCGAGGAGCGCCTCCTCCTCGATCGGGCAGGCCAGAGGATTCGACGCGCCCGTGCCACGCTGGTCCAGCAGCAGGATGTGTCGGCTGCGATTGATGTCGCGAAAGGCCGGCGCGACGCCGGGATAGGTGTCGCGCGCCGACTGGCCAGGGCCGCCGGCGATCATGAACACCGGGTCGGGTTCCGCCTCGCCCTCGACGGGAATCCATGCCAGCGCCAGCTCGATGCTGCGGCCGGCCGGATCGGCGGGGTTCTCGGGTACGGTGACGCTCGTACACTGGGCCTCGGTCGGCCGCGGCAGGCCGACCGAGGTCAGCACGCAGGGCTCGAACTCGAGCTCCCCGAGCGTCCGTGCCGCTGCGGGCGTAGGATCCGACAAGGCCGCCGCCGCCAGGGCGGCTAAGCCGACGGCGCCGAGCCGGCGCCCTTCTCGATCAGGGTTCATGGCAGGGCCGCTCCCGGTCGGGGGGAACAAAACGCCCCAGATTCTACACGCAACGCACCGCTTCCGACCCGCCGGCGCCTTCCGGCTCGAATTCGGACGGAGCAGGACCTAGAATCTTCAAACCACCTCACGGCTGCGGCCTGGAAGAATCCACCATGCCGGCAGGCAGTCCCAGCGAACAGCGCTACCACGTCATGCGCCGCGTCACCCTCACCGGCGCGGTCACCAACCTGCTGCTGGCCACGGCCCAGCTGCTCGGCGGCATGATCAGCCACTCGCAGGCGCTGGTCGCGGACGGAGCGCACACCCTGTCGGATCTCTCCAGCGACTTCCTCGTCCTGTTCGCGGCCCGCAAGGCGAATGTGGCGGCAGACGCCCGTCATCCGTACGGCCACGGCCGCATCGAGACGCTGGCCACGGTCGGCGTCGGCCTCGTCCTGGCGGCGGTGGCACTGGGCATCGTGCTGGACGCAATCGACCGCATCTTCTCCCCGGAGCACCTGCTCGGCCCGACGCCGCTGGCCCTGGCGCTGGCGGCCGCGGCAATCGTCTCCAAGGAAGCGCTGTACCACTACACCATGCGGGCCGCGCGACGGGTGCGCTCCAACCTGCTCGAGGCCAATGCCTGGCACCACCGCTCGGACGTCGTGTCCTCCGTCGTCGTGCTGATCGGCGTGGGCGCGGCTCTTGCCGGCCTGGGGTTCATGGATGCGGTGGCGGCAGTGCTGGTCGCCCTGCTGATCGGCCGCATGGGGCTGAAGATGATCTGGGACAGCGCCCACGAGCTCATCGACACGGGCGTCGAGCCGGAAATCCAGCAACGC
>JASFEC010000281.1:0-3009 GCA_050125045.1 Gammaproteobacteria bacterium
CAGCTCGCGCCAGAGCGTGTCGGCGGCCATGCTCAGCCACCCCCGAAGAAGGCGGCGACCGCCTGCCGCGCCAGCGACAGCGGCATCCCGGGCCAGGCCGCGGCCAGTCCGAGCAGGACGCTGAGCGCGGTGGCTGCCGCCAGCGCCAACAGCATGGGGGGCGAGCCCTCCGGCCCGCGCGGCGCCGCTTCCGTCGTCGCAGCATCCGCCTCGGGCTCGGCCACAGGTTCGGGCGGGCTGAAGTAGGCCAGCCACACCGGCGGCAACAGGTACATCGCCGCCAGCAGGGCGCCGCCGAGCAGCACCAGCAGGTAGAGCGGATGCCCCGCCTCGGCCAGGCCGACGCCCATCACCCACTTGCCGATAAAGCCCGACAGCGGCGGCACGCCGACGATGCCCAGCGCGGCGATGGTGAAGGCGGCCATGGTCAGCGGCATGCGCCGGCCCATGCCGCGCAGCTCGGACACGCGGCGGACGCCGGCCGTCGTGGCCAGCAGGCCGGCGCAGAAAAACAGCCCGCCCTTGAGGAAGGCGTGATGGGTGATGTGCGCCATGGCGCCCACCACGGCCCCGGGCGCCAGCAGCGCGACCGCCAGCAGCACGTAGGCCATCTGGCTGATGGTGGACCAGGCCAGCCGGCGCTTCAGCTCGTCCTCCGCCACCGCCAGCGCTGCCGCCAGCAGCGCGGTGACGGCCGCGAGGCCCTGCAGCCAAGGCAGCACGCCCAGTGTCGCCGCGAGCCCGGCGCCGAAGACCTCGAACACCACCCGCATGATGGCGAAGCCGCCGGCGGCCACCATCACGCCGGACAGCAGCGCCGAGAACGGCGCCGGCGCGGCTGGGTGCACCTCCGGCACCCAGCCGTGCAGCGGCATCACCGCCGCCTTCACCCCGAAGCCGGCCACCAGGCACCAGAACGCCGCCCGCAGCCAGGCCGGGTCGGCGTCCGGCGCCAGCATCCCGCCCGGGGCGAACGGCCGGTCGCCGGCCAGGTAGAAGCACAGGATCACGCCCAGCAGCAACAGTGTGCCGCCGAGCAGGATGTAGACGATGTACTTGGTGCCGGCCCGCAGCGCCGCGGGCGTTTGCTCGTGCACCACCAGCGGATAGGCGAGGATCGAGAACAGCTCGTAGAAGACGAGCAGGGTGAGCAGGTTCCCGGCCCAGGCCACGCCCAGCAGCCAGCCGTGGGCGGCCATGAAGAAACCGAGGTAGCGGCTCTCGTGCGCGTCGTCCCGGAGGTAGCCCCAGGAATAGCCGAGCGCCAGCAGAAACAGCAGCGAGACGGTCGCGCCGTACAGCGCGCCGAGGGCGTCGACCCGCAGGTACAGCGTGGCCTGCGGGGTGAAGCGCAGCAGCGCCAGCGCCGGCTCGCCGCCGGCGAGTACGACCGGGACCAGCGCCAGCGCGATGGCAGTGCTGGTTCCTGCGAGCGCGAGCAGCAACACGAAGCGCCCGTTGCGCCCGAGCCGGCGCGCGGGCCAGGACAGCACGGCGCCGAGCAGCGGCAGCCCCACCGCCAGCGCCGGTAACAGGTCGGTGTAGCCGATCATGGACCCACCGCGATGCCGGAGACGAAACGGACCGCCGCCTCGGCCAGCGAGAACGGCATGCCGGGCACGCGCGTGCTGACACCGAGTAGCAGCACGTAGCCGGCGCTGACCAGCGTCGGCGCGAGCAGCGGCCAGGGCGCTTCGCGCACGCCGGGCTGCAGCCCGCGCGGCGGCCGGAACCACGCCCGGTAGACCATGGGCAGCCAGTAGGCCGCGTTCAGCAGCGCGCTGGCCAGCATCAGGAGCACCACCCACCAGGCGCCCGCCTGCAGGCCGCCCAGCGAGAGGTACCACTTGGTGACGAAGCCCGCGAACAGGGGCACGCCGATGAAGCTCAATGCCGCGATGGTGAATGCCGCCATGGTCCAGGGCATTACGCGCCCAAGCCCGGCCAGCTCGCGCAGTTCGGTGCGCCCGGTAGCGCGCTCGATGGCGCCTGCGACGAAGAACATGGTGATCTTGGCGAAGGCTTGGTTGGCGATATGCACGATCGCCGCCAGCGCGGCGAGCGGCGTGAGCAGCGCGGCCCCGAGCACGATGTAGGACAGCTGGCTGATGGTGGACCAGGCCAGTCGCCGTTTCAGGTTCACCTGGGCCAGCGCGGCCAGGGAGCCGGCGAGGATGGTGAAGGCCGCCAGCGCGGCGACCCAGGACATGTAGCCCAGTCCGGCCAGCAATTCGACGCCGAATACGTCGTAGGTGACGCGCAGCAGGCCGAACACCCCCGCTTTCACGACCGCCACCGCATGCAACAGGGCGCTGACCGGCGTAGGGGCGACCATGGCCGTCGGCAGCCAGCCGTGCAACGGCATCAGGCAGGCCTTGACGCCGAAGCCCGCGACCAGTGCGACGAAGGCCAGCGGCAGCAGCGGCTGCCCGGCGGCGCCGGCAAGCAGCCCGCCGGTGCCGAAATCCAGGCTGCCCGCGAGGTGCTGCACCAGCACCGTGCCGAGCAGGATCAGGGCGCCGCCGCAGAGCGTGTAGGCCAGGTACTTCCGGCCGGCCTTCAGCGCCGCCGGTGTCTCGTCATGGACGACCAGCGGGTAGGTGCAGATGGTGAGCAACTCGTAGAACAGCAGCAGGGTGAGCAGGTTGGCGGCGAACGCGATGCCTACCGTGGTCGAGACACAGAGTGCAAAGAAGCCAAAAAAGCGCACTCGGTCGTGCTGGTCCCGCATGTAGCCGATGGCATAGACCGTCGTCAGCACCCACAGCGTCGACGACACCAGGGCGAAGAACATGCCGAGCCCGTCGACGCGGAAAGCGATGCCGATGCCCGGCGGGAAGTCGACGGCCCGGTAGACGTACACCACGCCCTCGAGGCTGCCCGGCAGCAGCGTCAGGATCAGCACCAGCTTGACCAGCGCCGCACCGAGCGTGAGGGTGGCGCGCCAGCCATCGTGGCGGCCGAGCAGGAACACCAGCAGCCCGCAAAGCAGCGAGATCGCCGGTGCCA
>JASFEC010000282.1:0-3006 GCA_050125045.1 Gammaproteobacteria bacterium
CAAGGGCCCGGGGCGCGCCGAGCTGGCGCAGGCCAAGACCCGCTTCCGCGCGGGCTTCGTCCGCGGTGTCGAGCGCGTCGGCGGCTTCGGTGGCAAGTCCGATGTGCTCGCCGAATGTGCCGTCTATGCCGGTGACCCGGGCTGCTTCCGCGCCAGCGCCGAGCGCATCGAGTCCGCGAGCGCCCGCGACGTGCGCGCGGCGGCCCGTAAGCGCCTGGCGCAGGGCGACCACACCCTGACCATCCTGCCCTTCCCGCGGCACTCCTCCGTCAGCACCGATGTGGATCGCAGCCAGGGCGTGCCCCAGGTCGACGAGTTCCCGCAGGTCACCTTTCCCGGCCTCGAACGTGCCACGCTGGAGAACGGCATCGAGGTCGTGCTGGCCGAGCGTCGCGAGATCCCGGTGGTCCAGGTCCAGCTGTCGTTCGACGCCGGCTATGCGGCCGACGTCGGCCGCAAGCTCGGCACTGCCAGCTTCACCATGAACATGCTCGACCAGGGCGCAGGCAGGCGCGACACCCTGGAGCTGGCCGCTGCCATCGAGTCCGAGGGGGCGGTCATCGGTGCGGGTGCCGGGCTCGATGCGGCCACGGTATACCTGAACGCCCTCAAGGACCGGCTCGATGCCTCCCTGGCGCTGTTCGCCGACGTCACGCTGCGGCCCCGGTTCGGCGAAGACGAAATCGAGCGGGTCCGTCGCCAGTGGCTGGCGGGCATCGCCCAGGAGAAGACCCGGCCGCAGAGCATCGCCTACCGGCTGCTGCCGCCGCTGCTCTATGGCGAAGGCCACGCCTATGCCATTCCGTTCACGGGCAGCGGGACCGAGGAAGCCATCGCGAGCCTTGGCCGCGACGACCTGGTCGCCTTCCACCGGGACTGGCTCCGCCCGGACAACGCCCGCTTCATCGTCGTCGGCGACATCTCCATGGAGCAAATCGTGCCGCTGCTCGAGAAGCATTTCGGCGACTGGGAAGCCCCGGAGACCCCGCTGCCGACGAAGAACATCGCCAGGGTGGAGCGGCCTGAGCAGCCCCGCATCTACCTCGTCGACCAACCGGGCTCACCGCAGGCAAACATCCTCGCCGGCCTGCTCGTCAACTCCACCGCAGACGAACAGTCACTCGACTTCGACGTCGCCAACGGCGTGCTCGGCGGCACCTTTACCTCCCGCGTCAATATGAACCTCCGCGAGGACAAGGCCTGGTCCTACGGGGTGCGCAGCTCGGCCTCCAATACCAAGGGCCAGCGGCCGTGGATCCTCTCCGCCCCGGTCGACATCGCCCATACCGGTGATGCCATGCTGGAGCTGATCGGCGAGATCGAGGCGTTCTCGGGTGACCGGCCGGCGGAACCGGGGGAGGTCGAGAAGATCCGCGCCAACCGCATCCGCAGCCTGCCGGGTCGCTACGAGACCGCCTCGGCGGTCCTCGGCACGGTCAGCCAGATCGTGAGCTACGGCTGGCCGGACGACCACGTGGTTCGCGAGCAGCAGCGTATCGCGTCCATGACCCTCGAGCAGGTGCGCGAGGCGGCGCAGATCCTGGACGTCGACGCCCTGACCTGGGTGGTCGTCGGCGACCTGGAGCAGATCGAGCCGCAGGTGCGCGCGCTGGGTCTCGGCGAGGTCGTGGTGCTGGACGCAGACGGGCGCCCGCTCTAGGCAGCGCCGCACCCCGCAAGGCAAGGGGGCGCGCCGCGAGGCGCGCCCCCTTTTTTCTCGGGCGGCGGCAAGCGTCGCCTCGCTTACTCGAAGACTCGCTCGTAGTCCGCCAGGTTCTCCTGCAGCATGCGCTCGTACTCGCTCTTGAAGAACTTCATCGCCGTCGGCCGGTCGGCGCGGTACTTGTCCAGGCTGCCGGCATGCGCCGCAACCACGAAGGAGTTGAAGCGCGCGGCCGCGTAGAGGAGCGCCATGCTGACGTGCTCCCGCTTGACGTTCTCCATCTCCTCGTTCGCCAGCGCGATGAACTTGTCGACCACACCGCGGAACTCCTGGTCGATTTCCTCCTGGGCCCGCTGGTCCTCCTCGGCAGGCGGCTTCTCCAGCTGGAACTTGAGCTTGCCGTGCTGCGCCTGTCCTGCTGCTCCGCCGGGCACATCGCCCAGCGACTGGTACCGCTGCATGATCGACTTCATTTCCGCGCTGAGTTTGTCCTTGTCGTCCTGGCTCATCGAGGGGCTCCGGGGTGTTCGAATGGACGCATTCTACCTGCGCCGCGCCCTGGCGCGCGAAAGCCGGAACTCGTCGCGCGCATGAGCGGCCAGCGCGCTGCCGATACTGATGGACGGATCCGGCGGCAGGCCGTCGGCCATCCGCAGGATCTGGCGGTAGTACCAGGCCATCTCGCCCTGCACGTTCATGAACTTCATGAGCATCAGCGGGCTGGCGGGCCCGGCCCAGCGAGACTTGCCGAAGCGCAGCGGGGGCGGCGGTGTGGCGGCCTCGACGGTCCCCGCCGCCAGGCGGCCCGGCAGGTCCGGATCGATGCACACCGGCCGGCCCAGCCCGATCACGTCCAGTTCGTCGGCGGCCAGCGCCTCGGCCATGGCCGCGCGCGTGCGGAACCCGCCCGTGACCATCATCGGCAGCGGGTAGGCGGCGCGGATCTCGCGCGCGTACTCGAGGAAGTAGGCCTCGCGCTTGCGCGTGCTCGCGCGCTGCGGCTCGGCTGCGGTTTCGGCGCGGCCCTGGTAGCCGAACAGCTTGGGCTGCTCGTAGGTGCCGCCGGAGACCTCGAGGAGATCGATCTTCTCATCCGCCAGCCACTGCGCCACCTGCACGCAGTCCGGCAGGTCGAAGCCGCCCTTCTGGAAGTCCGCGCTGTTGAGCTTCACGCCGACCGGGAAGTCGTCGCCGACCGCGCGGCGGGTGGCGCGCACGATCTCCAGCAGCAGGCGGGCGCGGTTCTCCAGCGGCCCGCCCCACTCGTCCTCGCGCTTGTTGGTCACCGGCGACAGGAACTGCGCCAGCAGGTAGCCGTGCGCGGAGTGGACCTGCACCCCGGT
>JASFEC010000283.1:0-3001 GCA_050125045.1 Gammaproteobacteria bacterium
TGCCCGTGAAGCGCGCGGACGTCAACATCCCGGTGATGATCGCGGTGCCAAACGACAATTCGGCCTGGGTACAGTTCGCCCAGAGCCAGGGCATTCCGACGCCCCTGCCGACAGGCTGGCCCGTTGTGATCTACCAGCACGGCTTCACCCGCAACCGCACCGACATGGTGCTGGTGGCGGAACCGTGGCTCGACCAGGGTTACGCGGTCATCGCCATCGACCTGCCCCTGCACGGCGTGACGGCGACCGACCCCGCCACGAGCCCGCTCGCCCTGCTGCGGGTGCCGGGTACGGTCGAGCGCACCTTCGATCTCGACCTGCGTGATAACGCCAATCCGGCGTCGACGGTGCCCGACGGCATCATCGACGACTCCGGCACCAACTATCTCCAGGTGGCTCCGGATGCACTGCTCACCACGCGCGACAACAACCGTGAAGCAGTCGTCAGCGTGCTCGCTCTGCGCCGCAGCCTCGACGTCATGGACCTGGATGGCAATGCCGAGAACACCGATCTCGATGCCTCGCAGGTGCACTTTGTCGGCCACTCGGGCGGCGCCATCCTCGGCGGCGTAATTGCGGCAGCCTGCGGCGACTGCGCCAGCGTCAGCCTGGTCAGCGGCGGCGCGGGCCTGATCGAACTGCTCGACGAAAGCGACGTGCAGAACGGCTTCGGCTTCTTCCTGGCGGGGCTGCGGCAAATCCTCGCGGCTGCCGGGTTCACGCCCTTCGGCTCCGTCTACAACAACCTGCTGCGCGACATGCAGCACGTGTGGAACGAGGGCGACCCCATCGGTTACCTCGAGGCGGGGCGCAACAGCGCGACACCGATCTTCGGCAGCCTCGTGAACACCGACGTGGTGGTCACGCCGGCGGCGAGCCTGCGTCTGCTTGAGGGACTCGGGCTGGAGCAGGTCACGACGCCGGGACCCAACTTCGCCTCGCGCGGCTACACGCGCATTACCGAAGGCGACCACGGGAGCTTCATCAGCCCGGCGGCCAGCATCCCCGCCACGGTTGAACTGCAGACCGAGGTCGCCGTGTTCCTTGGCGGCAATCCCGCGGCAGGCCTGCCCGCCAATGGCCAGGTTATCCTGATCGCGGACCCGACCGTGGTCGAGACCGACTGAGGTCCCGGCCTGTTTACGGCCCGGGCTTCACCGGGCAGCAAGGGGCGGCCTTCGGGCCGCCCCTTTCTTCATGCCGGGTCGGTTCGGGACGGCGGGCGCCGCAAACGTACCGGCGGTCACCCACTCGCAGCCTGCTGCGGTTAGGATAGACAGCCCTGAGAACTTCACCCCTTCCGCCGCCATGTCATCCGCACCCGCAACACCGGAGAACAGCAGCGCCAAGGGCGCCGGCGAGAAGCGCAAGGGCTTCTTCCGCCGCCTGCGCGAGCGCCTCAACAAGGGCGACAGCTGGCTGACCTATGACCTCGCGCACCTCTTGCCGGGCGGCAAGGTCGGCGAGGAGTTCATCGAGGAGATGGAGACCCGCCTGCTCACGGGCGACGTGGGCGTTGACGCCACCGGGCAGATCGTCGAGGGGCTGGAGAAGAAGCTCTGGCGGGACGAGCTCGGCGATGCCGGGGCGGTGCTGGACACCATCCGCGACAGCATGCTCGAGATCCTGGCCCCCTGCGAGCGCCCGCTGGCGATCCCGGGGGACGTGCGCCCCTTCGTGATGCTGGTGGTCGGGGTCAACGGCTCGGGCAAGACCACGACCATCGGCAAGATCGCGCATCGCCTGAAGGCCGAGGGGCTGTCCGTCATGCTGGCGGCCGGCGACACCTTCCGCGCCGCCGCCGTGGAGCAGCTGCAGACCTGGGGCCAGCGCAACGGCGTGCCCGTGATCGCGCAGGGCACGGGCGCCGATCCGGCCGCCGTCGCCTACGACGCCTTCGAGGCGGCGCGCGCCCGCGGCGTCGACGTGCTGCTGGCGGACACGGCGGGCCGCCTGCACACCCAGGAAAACCTGATGGACGAGCTGCGCAAGGTGAAGCGCGTCCTCGGCCGCCTCGACGCGACCGCGCCGCACGAGGTGCTGCTGGTGCTGGACGGCGGCAGCGGGCAGAACGCGCTGTTGCAGGCGCGCCGCTTCAACGAGGCGATCGGCCTGACCGGCGTCGCGATCACCAAGCTGGACGGGACCGCCAAGGGCGGCGTGGTGCTGGCGATCGCCCGCGAGCTGGCCGTGCCGGTCCGTTTCATCGGCATCGGCGAGGGGATCGAGGACCTCGCCCCCTTCGAGGCCGAGCCTTTCGTCGACGCCCTGCTGGGTGGGCCGGGCGAGCGCGCGGCACGGTGAAGCGGTGATCCGCTTCGAGCAGGTCTTCAAGCGCTATCCCGGGGGCCGCGACGCCCTGCGCGACCTGAGCTTCCGCGTCGCCGAGGGCGAGATGGTGTTCCTGACGGGCCACTCGGGGGCCGGCAAGAGCACGCTGCTGAAGCTCGTCGCCTGCATCGAGCGACCGACGCGCGGCCAGGTGCTCATCGGCGGGCGCAACACGGCGGGCATCTCGCGCCGCCAGGTCCCTGCTTTTCGCCGCCGTATCGGCATGGTGTTCCAGGACCACAAGCTGCTCGCCGACCGGACGGTATTCGACAACGTGGGCCTGCCGCTGGTGATCGCCGGGATCGGCACGCGCGAGACCGGCCGGCGCGTCCGCGCGGCGCTGGACCAGGTGGGGCTGCTCGGCAAGGAGAGCCTGGCGCCGGTCACGCTCTCGACCGGCGAGCAGCAGCGCGTGGGCATTGCCCGCGCCATTGCCGCGCGGCCGCCGCTGCTCATCGCGGACGAGCCCACGGGCAACCTGGACCCCGAGCTGTCGCTGGAGATCATGTACCTGTTCGCCCGCCTGAACCGCGTCGGCACGACGGTGCTCGTGGCGAGCCACGACCTGGCGTTGCTGGAGCGCATGGGCCACCGCCGAATCGCGCTTGCGGACGGCCGTCTTACGGAGGACCTGGACCATGCCTTCCCGGGCGCCCCGCCACAGGAAGCC